>NZ_FRCW01000010.1 GCF_900143055.1 Fibrobacter sp. UWR3
CAAGTAGATAAAGGCTTGCGGACGATTTCAGGTACCCAAATGTCATATAATCAAAAAGTACCTGTTTTTCAGGTACCTTTTTGTCATATAGACCCAACAGAGATAACGAAGATGCAACTGTTACCAAAGAAAGCGTAATCTATGTCTGTGCGTACAAGGATGAATCATCCATGTATCAGTGGATTAAACAGGAACTTGAGCAAGAGTAATTGATTCGTACTATAACATGAAAACATCCCCGCAAATGCGGGGATGTTTTTATTATAAGAGAAAAACCCGGACAAGCCGGGTGAAAAAATATTATATCGCGAACTTGGTAGCGTCGGCGAGCTGCACGCTGGCGATGCGGGAAATACCCTTGATTTCCTGGGTCACGCCGTAGAGCATGTCGGCTTCGGCCATGGTACGCTTGTTGTGCGTCACCACGATGAACAAGGTCTGCTTGCTGAATTCGCGGAGCAGCGCCATGAAGCGGCCCACGTTAGCGTCATCAAGCGGACCGTCGACTTCGTCCAGCACGCAGTACGGAGACGGTTTTTCCATATAGATAGCAAACAGCAGAGCCGTTGCGGTAAGTGCGTGTTCACCACCGGAAAGCGCCTTGATACCGCGCATCTTCTTGCCGGTCGGGCGAACGTTGATTTCGATGTCCGCATCAAGAATATCGAGCGGCTTGCCGTTCTCGTCGAGCTTTTCCACGAGGCTCATCTTGGTTTCACCATTCAGGAACAGCTTGCTGAACACGAACTGGAAATTCTTCTGGATGCGCTCGAACGTCTCGAGGTAACGCTTGCGGGCAATATCGTCAAGCTTGGTGATGGTGCGGTCAAGCGATGCGCGGGCGCGGTCCAGGTCGTCGAACTGCTTCTCGACTTCTTCCAGGCGCTTTTTCTCGTCCTCGTAATCTTCCATCACGTTCACGTTGATGGGGCCAAGTTCCTTGATTTTCACGCGCAATTCACGGATTTCGCGGTCCGCTTCGGGCTGGGAGTATTCCACACGTTCAATATCGCCGGGTTCTTCCAGGTTCACTTCCCAGTCGGTAAGGATGCGTTCCTTGAGCCTGTCGACATTCGCCTGCAGGGCCTCGCGACGACGCACGATATCGTTCAGGTCGTGCATCTTCTCGATCATGTCGTCACGGAGGCTGTTGACCTCCTTCTGCCATTCATCGATATCGCCCGAAACAAGCTCGTACTTTTCGCGGGCAAGGTCTCGCCTGCTCTCGATTTCACGCAGGGCGGAATCCTTCGCCTGAACCTGGTCGGCAATCCCTTCGGAATCGCTACGGAGCTTGTCCATCGCTTCCGCATTCTTCGCGATTTCGTCCTTGCGGTTGACAATCGTATTCCCGAGGAAGTCCATCTGGTCGGCAATGTCCTTGAGGCGGCTCGTGTTCTGCGCGAGTTTCGCATTCTTGTCGAGGACGCTCCTTTCAAGTTCGCGAACTTCCTCGTCCTTGTCGCGGAACAACTGTTCCTGCTCGCCGAGTTCATCGTTCACGCGGTCGTACTCGCCTTCGGCACGTTCCGCAGCCTGCGCGGCCTCGGCAAGTTCCGCATCGGAATTCTTGCGCTGTGCGGCTTCTTCAATACGGGCACGGGCGCTGTTGCAGTTGGCATCGAGCGTCGCCATGCGGGATTCGCAAGAGGCAACCGTATTCTTCTGGATTGCAATGGCGGCATCGCCCCCGTGGAGCGAGTTCTGCTTCTCGCGGATGTCATCCACCAGCGATTCGAGCATCTGGGTTTCCTCGGCGAGGGTATCCTGTACCCGCTCCTCGTCAGAAAGTTTCTGCGAGAGTTCGCCCTGCACGCCGGCAAGCGCCTGCTGGGCACTTTCAATCTCGTTCTTGCGGCTCAATGTACCCGCGGTCGGCGTTCCCGTAGAAACGAGCCCCGCCGTGCGAACTGTCGCATCCGGGGACACAAAACAGAGGTCATCGTTACCGTAACGTTCGGCAAGTTCCAGCGCCGCATCGAGCGATTCCACCAGGATGTAGCGCGAAAGAATCCCGCGGAGCCATGCCAACGTGGGTTCATCCGCCGTCACGAAATTCGCCATCGGGCCAATCACGCCGTTACCCTCGATGTTGCCCGCAAAGGCAGGGCGCGGCTTAGCCGTGAGCGCCATCAGAGCCTGGCCCACGTTCTCGTTCTTGAGGGAGGCGACAATCTCGCCCAGGCTACCCGCATTGTCGACAATCACGGAATCTAGGATATCGCCCAGCGCGGTTTCTACCAGGTGGGCATATTCAGGTGCGGCGCTAATGCGTTCGGAAAGCAGGCCCTGCGTGAGGTTCGCCTTGTTTTCGGCAAGCCAGCGGCTCGCATCGGAGCCCTCGCTAGCAACGCTCTCGAGCACGTCGATACGGGACTGCAGGCGAGCCTCCTCGTTCCTCAGTTCCGCAATGCGGGCAGTAAGTTCGGACTGTTCCGACCGAAGCGATTCAATGCGTTCCTCGCGAACGGATTTCTGCTCCTCGAAATTTTCAATTTCGGTGCGGGCCGTATCCATGCCCTGCTGGATATCTTCCACGGCTCGCAGGGCATCATCGCGCTGCGTACGGAGTGTTTCCAGTTCGCTATTCCAGCCGTCAAGGTTCGACTGGAGCATATCCGTTTCTGCATCGGCACGTTCAAAGCGGGAACGGAGCGCGTTCAGCGCATTCGCAGCCTGCAGACGCTCGTTCGAGAGTTCCCTCGACCGGGTGCGCAGGTCATCGAGCTTGTCGCGCATTACCTGCAGGGTTTCGCGTTCGCGTTCCAGGATGGCACTCATCTCGTCCATCTCGGAATCGTTACCGAGCGCCTCGTTTTCCTTCTCGAGGCGTTCCTTCTCGGCAGTAAGCTCGCCCACCTTCTGCTCGCTGCGTTCAATCTCGTCCTGGGCCTTCGCGCTTGCGGCCTCGGTCGCAGAAATAGAATCCTTCAGGCGAACGATGTCGTTGTTCAGGTTGTTGAGTTCGATGGTCGCCGCCTGGACTTCGCGTTCCAGTTCACGATAGGCGTTTTCGTCCTCGCTGATATCGAGCTTCTTTTCCTCAATCTTGGTCTGCAGTTCGGTCGCACGCGTCTTTGCGGTCTCGACCTCGTGCTCCATGCGGCGGGACGACGTATCGAGCGTATTGAGCCCTTCCTTGTGGTCCTCGAACTTGTCGATACTCACGGAAAGGTCCAGTTCGCGCAGGCGCTTCGTCAGTTTCTTGTATTCATCGACCTTCTCCGCCTGGGTCTCGTACTGGCGTACGGAACGGCGGGTCGCACGCAGGTTGTCCTCCACGCGGGCCATGTCCATCTGCACGCGTTCCATCTGGCGTACGGCTTCCTTGCGCTGCTGGCGGTACTTGCTCACGCCGGCAGCCTCTTCAAACAATACACGGCGGTCATCCGCCTTGTCGCTCAACACCGCCTTGATCATGTCGGCGTTCATCTGCGAATACGTACTGGAACCCAGGCCCGAGTCAAAGAGCAGGGCATGCACGTCGCGCAACCTGCATTCCTGGTTATTTATCAGATATTCGCCCGAGCCGTCGCGATGGACGCGACGGGTAACAATCACTTCAGAGTATTCAGAGGCAAGCGTGCCATCGCTGTTATCGATAACGATGGAAACCTCGGCAAGGCTCATGGCGGCACGTTCCTCGGTACCGCTGAAAATCACGTCCTGCATCTTGCTCATGCGCAGGAGGGCGGCCTTCTGCTCGCCAAGCACCCAGCGGATAGCGTCGGTAATGTTCGACTTTCCGCACCCGTTCGGGCCCACCACGGCGGTAAGACCCTTCGTGGGGAAATTGATTTCTGTCCTTTGCGCAAAGGACTTGAATCCGAAAATCTTTAACTTTGTAATCTGCACTGAATATTAATGTAGTAAAAAAGTATCTACTTGAACTCGTAACGCAGTCCGTGACCTTCCTTGCTATCGGTGATGACCACGTACTCGCTACCGCCCTCAAATTCCACATCGCGGGCAATCAAGGCTTCGGAACGGAGCACCGGGCAAACGCAAGATGCATACATCCCGTCCGGGACGTTATCGCATGCACAGCCAATCGTCGTCTTTTCGACAATCCTGAACCGGACATTGAACGTTCCGACCCAGTCCTCCTCGTAGACGCGGCTCTTTTCACCCGGGCGTATCGTATCCTGGATCCACGGCACATACTCGGAACCGTCCTCCGAAACGATATCGATACCGACAATCGTCTTGCTCGACTTGTTCTCTACCTGGAGGCGCGTCGAAGAATCGATAGCCCAGTGGCTGAGACAACCCGTAAACACAGCACAGCAGGCAAGCAAGGCACATAGTACAGACAAACTCTTAAAAGCCTTCATTACTTGCCTCCTTCGCTGCCCGATTTCTCGTAGCGGATACCCTTCGCGGTTATCGTCTTCGAAGCGTTCGCCCCCTGGGAATTCTGCGAGTCAAGCGGAATCAGTTCGGATTTCTTTTCCGGCGTATTCTTCCTCTTGATTTCCTGTGTCTGGAGCGGAGTGGACTTGCGACCGTTCTTGGCAAACAAGGCATCGCCAAAGGAGCCCATGTTGAACTGGAATTCCACAAACCAGGTTCCCTTCGCATGGAACAGGTGGTCGTACTCGTAGGCGGAATTGTAGCCCACGCGCACAAGCGGCATCTCGAAAGCCCAGCCGAACATCAGGTCGTCCCAGTTGTCTGCCACGGCACGGCGGCGCAGGCAGGTAAACTCGACAGAAAATAGGCGCGAGGGTTCCGGGTAGAACTTCAGCGCGGCAGAATGGAAGCCGTCATTCGGGAAATCGAACGAGACTTCCGCATAGAGCATCTGGTTGAACAGGTTCTGTTCCCAATTCACGCGGACAAAGTCCTCATCGTCGCCATCCAGTTCACGCTTGTAGATGGTGGCATCGATGTTGGGCATGTACGTCCAGAGCCCGGAGGATGCCCCGCCGAACACTTCGCGGTCCTCGAGATCGAGCGAAAGCCTGAGCATGCGGAAATGCGTACGGTGGAACTGCGTCTGGGCGCTGATGCGGCCAAAGCGCAGGTTCGCCCAGGTGTACAGGAGCGAATCGTTCTCTGCGGGGAACACGTCGCCCACGAATTCAACGTTCTGGTGCTGCATACCGGCAGCAATCGAGTAGTCTACCGTCGTGTTGGTGTAGCCAAGGCCCCACGTAGTCACGGAACGGACAAGCCCGAAATCCGTGTACTTCGGAAAGAACAGGAAGTCCTCGCCGTCCCAGCCGGAGCGTTCGAAGAACAGGAGCGCAGACAGGTAGTTATTCTGCGAAACCTGGTGCGACGCCATCAGGGATAAATGATGGCGTATGGCAAAGCCCTCGTGCTCGCCAAACTTGCTCTTCAGCGGAATCTGGGTCGGGAGCGGAGCGTAGTTCATGCCGATATCGACAAACGACATCTTTCCGTACAGGAGCAGGTCGCCAATGTCGCGCAACTGCTCATCGCGGGTCCAGTAGCCACCCGAAGCAACCGCTTCCACGTCAACGGCATCGGCCAGGGCCGACGTGAGCATAAGCGGAATCGCAACCAGGGCAATCTTTATGGAACGGAATAGGCTCATGGTTTTAAATATATAAAAGACAATTTAAAAAACAACCAGGTCGTTCTTGTGGATAAGTTCATCGGGCACGTTTTCGCCGAGAATCTCGTGAACCTGCGCCGTTTTCTTGCGCAGCACAAGCTTCAGGGTTTCGCTGTCGAAACCCGCCACCCCGCGGGCCACCGGATTCTTCTGCTCGTCGAGCACTTCGATGAGGTCGCCCTTGTCGAAATGCTTGTGCACGGCGATTACCCCAACGGGCAACAGGCTCGAGTGCTTTTTCCGGAGGGCGTTCGCGCCCCCCTCATCCACGACGACGCTCCCGCGCGGCGTGGTAATGAAGCTCAGCCAGCGCTGGCGACTGTTCAACTTCTTCTTGGAGCCCGCAAACAGCGTGCCGTTCGCGTTCTCGAAAATCACCTGGTGCGGCAAGACCTTCATGCCGTTTGCGAGGAAGGCGTTCGCCCCGCTCTTCGTAACGTTCCGGATGGCCTCCAGCTTGCTGCGCATCCCGCCGGTACTTACCGCAGAACCCGCCTCGCCGGGCTTCCCCGCAAGCGCGAGCACCGCGGGCGTAATCTCGGGCACAAAGCGCAACAGGCGAGCATTGGGATTCTTCTTCGGGTTGTCATCGAACAGGCCGTCCTCATCCGTGAAAATCAACAGCAGGTCGGCATCCAGGAAGAGCGCCACGTCGCTCGAAAGCTTATCGTTGTCGCCCACCTTGATTTCTGCAACCGCAAGCGAGTCGTTCTCGTTGATGATGGGGACAATCTTACGCGCGAGCATCGCCTTGATGGTGTTCTGCAGGTTCTTGTAGCGGGCGCGGTCACGGAAGTCGTCTGCCGAAAGGAGAATCTGGCCCACCGAGAGCTGCACCCAGCGGAACATCTCGCGGTAGGTGTACATGAGGTCGATCTGGCCCACGGCAGCGCAGGCCTGCTTCTCGGCAATCACGGTAGGCTTCTGCTTGTAGCCGAGTTCCGCCATGCCCGTACCCACGGCACCGCTTGTCACAATCACGACTTCCTTCCCCGCTTCCATGAGGCGGGCAACGGAGTCGGCGAGTTTCTGGATATAGCGGGTACGCACGCCGCCCTTGTCGGAATCCACCAAAATACGCGAGCCAATCTTCACCACAATGCGGCGCGCTTCGTCTAGGATGTTCTTACGTAATTCACTCATATTTTTTTTCATCAGCATGTGTCATTCTGAGCGAAGAACCGAAGGTTCGTAGTCGAAGAATCTACAAGCAAGGAGATCCTTCGACTTCGGGCTACGCCCTCCGCTCAGGATGACATTTTAATTCATTTCAAAACCACAACGTTCACCTTTACTATCTCTACCTGCAAACAAGCAACCTGATTGCATCCAGGCGGAGCTGCGGGTTCGCGACAATCTTCTTGCGCTCGGCAACGTTCTTGCGGAGCTGTGCCAGTTCCGCATTGTTACCCGCCTTCCCACGCATGGTGAGCAGGTGGTTCATGCGCTGGTATTCCTGCTCGGAACGCGCCTCCACCGCAGCGGCGGCCTTGTCGGCGTATTCCTTCGCGACACCCGACACATTGCGCTTCGCAATGGCAAGTCCTTCCTTCGCGAAATAGCGCAAGGTGGCGTCGACAGCCTTGTTGCCCTGCGGCACGTTCACGTCGCGGAGTTCCGCCTTCTCGACAGCCTTCAGGTGTTCGGAGAGGTCGTGTCCCGAGGCATCCACGAGCGTGCACACGTAGCGCGGGCCAACGATATCGGACACGCCCCATTCCTCGGGCACGGGCAGTTCCACCACGAAGTTGTACTGCATAACAAGCCCGCGGAGTCCGGAACCGTTCCAGATACTGCAGGCGACGGTCCCGTGGTTCACGCCCGTCTCGAAATCTATGGTTCCCTGTGCCAGCGGGTGCTCGAGGCTCAAGAAGTCCACCTCGTCATGGAGCATCGCCACCCCA
The DNA here is from genome assembly GCF_900143055.1 of Fibrobacter sp. UWR3. Taxonomy (NCBI): domain Bacteria; kingdom Pseudomonadati; phylum Fibrobacterota; class Fibrobacteria; order Fibrobacterales; family Fibrobacteraceae; genus Fibrobacter; species Fibrobacter sp. UWR3. The sequence continues at coordinate 7,489 of NZ_FRCW01000010.1, forward strand.
CGTTCGAACGTCGCCGTGAGGCAAATATTGTCTGTTCCCTGCTCGTCTTCCTCGCTCTGGGCGGCAATCATCCCGCGGGTCGGCATTCCGGCAACGGAACCTTCCTCGATCTGCGGGCCCTGCGTAATCACGCAGCAACCCTCGATGGCACTGTTGTCCACGTCGAGCCCGCGGGCGTGCAGCGATTCGAGAAGCAAATCCTTCAGTTCATGCTGGGCATCGATACGCAGGATTTCGTCGGTAATCTCCTTCGCCTTCTCGGGGTTGCGGGAGTTGTATTCGAGCAGGCGGTCGCGCCCCTTCTCGATATTCTTGCGCATCGCCTCGCAGTCCTTTTTCACCTGCGGGATAACGTTCTTCACAAAATCGTCCAGGCAGCCGCGCGGGTTCGCAAGCGCCTCGATTAGGCTATCCGTATACTTGAGAAAGAGTTCACCACCGCTCATGAGGGGCGCGCCAAAAGCGTTCAGGCCATCGTTGTACCAGCGGAACATCACTTCCTGGCCCGAGCCCTTCACGTAGGGAACATGCACGATGATATCCTGCGTCTGGCCAATGCGGTCCAGTCGCCCGATGCGCTGTTCCACGAGGGCCGCATCGAGCGGCAGGTCGAACAGGATAAGGTGGTGCGAGAACTGGAAGTTACGGCCCTCGGACCCGATTTCGGATGCGATAAGCAGGTTCGCGCCGTTCTCCTTGCTGAAGTTCGCGGCGGCCTTGTCGCGCGCCATGATGGTCATGTCCTCGTGGAACATCGAGAACGCCCCCTCGCCCAGGTAATCCGTGAGGATTGTCTCGAGTGCGAGCACGACCTCGATGGATTCGCAAATGAGGAGAATCTTGTCGTTCTTGTGTTTCTTGAGGAACTCCTTGAGCCAAACAATACGCTCGTCGAGTTCCCAGCCGTCGGAATAGCGGGTGCAAAGCAGGCCATTTTCCTGAATGTCGGTCGAGGCGTCCAAATCCTTCTCGGCGGCAAGTTCCACCATCTCGCGGTAACGCGGGTTCGGTTCCAGGCAAATCTCGTCGAGCTTGCGCTTGGGGAACCCGCCCACGCCCTTGCGGGTATTGCGGAACACCACGGAGCCCGTACCCATCGCATCCACGATGCGGCGCATCCATTCGCCTGCGGTCATGGCCTTCGAGTTTTCCTGCTCGAGCCACGGGCGAATCTTCGAATTCTTGGGAACGCATTCGTACAGGTCGTCCCAGCTCATGTGGTGGTTCGGGTCGGTCGGCAGTTTCGCAAGGTCGTTCACCAGCTTGCGGTATTCCTCCTGGTCCTTGATGAACGCGCCGTAGTCGGCAAAGCGGGCCGGGTCAAGCATCTTGAGGCGGTTGAACTGGCTTTCGGGGTGCAGCTGCAAGGGAGTACCCGTCAACAGGAGAACGCCCTTCGAGCGGGCAAGTACCGCATTTGCGAGCATGTACTCGTGGCTCGTGAAGCCGTCCTCGCACACCAGGTGGTGAGCCTCGTCGATAATCGTCATGTCCCACTGCGTCTTGAGCAGGTCCTCGATAAGCGCAGGCTGGCTCATCAGGAAGTCAATCGCCACGATGATGTTGTTGCTCTGCAGGAAGGGGTTCGGCTTCGGTGCGCCCTTCTCGACGCCAATAAACAATCCGCGGATATAGCCCTCGTCCACCAGCGTAAAGAGCTGGTTGAACCTGCGCTTCATCTCGATCATCCACTGGTGCTTGAGCGTCTCGGGAACAATGATGAGCGTACGGTTCACGCGGCCACGCGCATTCAGGGCATGCCAAATCATGCCCGCCTCGATAGTCTTTCCGAGGCCCACCTCGTCACTCAGCATGAGGCGCGGGAGCGTAGAGGAGCTGCAGGCGCGGTAGCAAAGGTAGTACTGGTGCGGAATCATGTCGAGCCGCGGGCCAATCATGCCGCGAACCGGCGAAGATTTCCACATGCACGAAAGTTCCATCGCACGGCGGCGACGTTCAAAGGCCTTCGAGGAAACATCTTCCGAAAGAATGTCGGACTTGGACCCCGCACCGATTCTCGTGAGCGAACGGAAAAGGTCGCTCGGGCGCGCCATCTGCTTCGCCGTAAGGTCGGCTTCCTTGATTTCGCGACCACCACGGCCTACGTAAACGACAAGGTCGCCATCCTCGCGGACGCTCTCGACAGAGAACGAAAGCCCCTTCTCGTTTTTCGCCGTTTCACCCGGCTGCAAAATGAAGCGCTCCACGGGAGCATTGTCAACACGATAAAGACGAACCTGACCCACTAACGGGAACATAAACTTGACGGTACGGCCTTGAACCTCGGAGACGACCCCAAGACCCAATTCCGGTTCCGACTGGCTAACGTAACGTTGCCCCGGCTTAAACATTTTCATGCCTCCAAATTTAGTAAATAATGCGTTTTCTGACTAAAATTTTCTATCTTTTACCGCGTATGAAGTGGTATTTTATTGACGAAAGCATTACCGATGGCGAACGCCGGCAAGGCCCTTATTCTATCGATGAAATCCACGAATTTGTAAACCAGGGAAAAATAAGCGACAACACGCTCGTGTGGCACAGCGGCGAGAGCGACTGGAAAACATGGAAAGAGGCCGCGCAGGCACTTAAAGAAGACCTGCCGCCCGTCCCGCCCACAGACGAGGAAATGCTCAAGGACACTATCGAGGCTCTCGAGCAGATTGTCAAGGAAAGCAAGTTCAGGTCGCGCAAGTTCGCCGGGTTCTTCGTGCGGGCATTCGCATGCGTTGTCGACAACCTCATTCTCGGCTTCTTCGGCGGCATTACGCTGCTCGTACTTTCGGGCGCGGGGGTTCTCGACTTTGAGACCGTCCAGCAAGCGACAAGCGCCTACATAAACGACCCGATATCTGCCGAAAGCACGAACAAACTATTGAGCACGCCGGGCATAAGCACGTTTATTACCATCTGGAGCGTGGCGCAGGCCATATACTTCATCGCGTTCCAGGCCATATTCTCGGCCACCCCCGGGAAGATGCTCGCCCGTATCCACATCGAAACCACAGACGGCGAACGCCTCACCTGGATTACCTCGGCTGCCCGCTACCTGGGCAGCATCCTCACGCAATTTACACTCGCCATATACGGCCTCGGCTACCTGATTGTATGCATTGACCCGAAGCGCAGGGCGCTCCACGACTGGATAGCAAGGACATACGTCGTTCACAACACGCCCAAGGGCAAGGACGACAACGCCAAGGAAAGCGAAGGCGACAAGGAGATTCAGTAATGTACCGTTTTGAAGTCCACCAGGTAAAGAAACCCCTCGAAGGCGAAGTCCAGATTTCGGGAGCGAAGAACGCAGTGCTCGCCGTGATGGCGGCGGCCCTCCTTGCCGAGGGTGTTTCCGAAATCACGAACGTGCCCCACCTGAAGGACATGAAGACGATGAGCGACGTGCTGCGCATTATCGGCTGCCGCATCAGCGGCGAAGCGCACCAGCTCAAGATAGACACCCGCGGAGCCGACCACCTGGAGGCTCCCTACGAGCTGGTGAAGACCATGCGCGCAAGCTTCTACGTGCTGGGCCCGCTGGTAGCACGTTTCGGGCGTTGCCGCGTGTCGCTCCCCGGCGGATGCGCCTGGGGACCGCGCCCGGTCGACCTTCACCTGAAGGGGCTCGAGGCGCTCGGTGCAAAGATTACCCTTACCCGCGGCTACGTGGAGGCCACCTGCGAAGGCAGGCTCCCGGGCGGCACGTTCAACTTCCCGATATCCAGCGTGGGGGCAACGGTGAACGTGCTCATGGCGGCAACGCTTGCGAAGGGCACGAGCGTGCTGCAGAATGCGGCACTCGAACCCGAAATCGACAACCTCGTGGATTACCTCGTCTCGATGGGTGCAAAAATCCAGGGACGCGGAACCCGCACGCTTACCGTGCAGGGCGTAGAAAGCCTCCGCCCCGGCAAGGGCTACACCATTCCTGACCGTATCGAGGCGGGCACGTACCTCTGCGGCGCGGCAATTACCCGCGGCTGCGTGAAGGTCACGAAGATTATTCCCGAACACATCGCCTCTACCCTCGACGCCTTCCGCGAAATGGGCTGCAAGGTAGATGTCGGGAACGACTGGGCGCAGGTCGATGCCCGCGGGCTCGAACTCAAGCCCATCAGCATTTCGACCCTCCCCTTCCCCGGATTCCCGACCGACATGCAGGCCCCCCTCATGGCGACGCTTGTCTCGGTGCCGGGCAACAGCCTCATCCAGGACACCGTCTATAACGACCGCTTCAAGCATGTCGCCGAATTGCAGCGCATGGGGGCGAACATCCAGGTGAACGGCAATACCGCGACAATCAAGGGCGGCACGAAGCTCGAAGGCACCGAAATCATGGGCAGCGACCTGCGTGCAACCGCCGCTCTCGTGCTTGCGGCCCTCGTGGCCGAGGGCGAAAGCACCGTGAGCCGCGTGTACCACCTGGACCGCGGTTACGAGGACTTCGAAAACAAGATGGCCAAGATCGGCGGTGTCGTCATTCGCCACAGCGATGACGAAGACGACGACGCATTCTAATTTTTTTTCGGCAATATGAAAAAAGCCCGCGCAGAGCGCGGGCTTCAACAACTACCAAAGAGTGTGCTTTTAACTAGTCCTTCTTGACAGAAGGAATCTTCTTCTTTTTCGCGGGTTTCTTCTCGGCGGGAGCAGCTTCCTTTGCGGGCTTTTCCGCCTTCTCGGCAGCCGGAGTTTCGGCCTTCTCCGCAGGCTTCGCTTCTGCAGCTGGGGCCTGTGCGGCGGGTGCTACGGGCGCTTCAGCAGCGGGTGCGACCGGCGCGGTTTCAGTTGCCGGCGCTGCTGTCGAATCCGAAACCGGTTGCGGTTCCACGGTGTTCCCTTCCAGCAGTTCCTGCAGGATTTCTGCCGCCTGTTCAAATTCGCCAGACGTTGCGCAAGTCTTGCTCGAGAGAATCTTCTGCAGGTACTGCTTCTGCATATCGACATTCCCTTCGGTAGCATATATCGCCGAGAGCTTGAACATCGTCGTGCAAAGTTTCTGCCCTTCGGGGAAGCTCTGCGCAAGCGCCTCGAACACCTTCTTGGCCTTTTCCACCTGGTTCACGTCCATAAGGCAAAGCCCCATCCAGTAGAGGGAATTCTCGCCGAGTTCCCCATCCTTCATTTGTTCGTAAACCTGCTTGAAGCCGGTGTAGGCAAGCTTGTATTCGCCGCGGTGGTAGTCCGAACGGGCCGTATTGAACATTGCCTCCGCTTCCACGAGGCGTTCGGCCTCGCGTTCCACGCTGTCCATCGAGATCTGCTGCTGCGGGGCACCGCTCACCACGACCTTCTTCGCCAAGATTTTGTCACTCTTGCCGAGCAGCATATCAAGGCGGTAGATGATTTCTTCCTGGCGCGAATCGTTCCTTTCGGATTCATCGCTAACCCGGCGCGAAAGCATGGTCAGTTCAGCCATCATGCGCTTCTGCAGCAAGGCAGAGGCTTCCTGCTGGGCAAGGAGTTCCGCCTTCAGGGAGTCAACGCGCTTGCGGAGGTTCTTGTTATCGGCCCTAAGCTTATGCATGGCGGAATCGAGATTGCTGAGGACAGCAACCTGCACGTCTGTACCGACATTGCGCATTTCCTCGGTACGGAGCACCGTCATCTGGGAGCACCCGACTAGGGCGAATGCAATCGAGACAATACCTAAAGCAATTTTTTTCATTTTCTACGCTAGTTATTAGTTTAATTCAATTCGAGTCTAGATCCTTCGCCACGATGCCTCGCGGCATCTTGCTCAGGATGACGCATAAAAATTACTGCTGGATGTTCACGCGGAAGTTGGCACGGCGGTTCTGGGAGTAAGCCTCTTCGGTTTCACCCTGAGCCTTCGGGGCTTCCTTACCGTAACTCACGGATTCCATACGCTTGCCGTCAATACCGTAGGCGTTCAGGAATTCCTTCACCTTCATGGCGCGCTTTGCACCGAGGGTAAAGTTGTAGTCTTCGGTACCGCGGGCGTCGGTGTGGCCCTCGATGGTAAGCGTGAAGCGGGTTTCCTTCAGGAGGAGTTCACCCACCTGTGCGAGCAGTTCCTTCGCCTTTTCGGTCAGTTCCGAACGGTCGAAATCGAAGTACACGTCTTCGCTCATAATCTGGTTGATGAGCGATTCGAGGCGGGCGCGTTCCGCTTCAAGGCGTTCGGCCTCGAGGCGCGCGCGTTCGGCGGCGAGGGAATCCTCGTTCACCGCGGGTGCGGGCGCAGCAGCGGGCTGAGCAGCCGGAGCGGGTGCAGGTGCGGCAGCCGGGGCCGGGGCCGGCGCGGGCTGCGTCTGCGGGGGTTCGTTCTTCGCGCAGCCTACAATGGCGAGGCATGCGGCAAAAGTAAAAATGGAAAGTTTAGCGATGTTCTTCATTTAGCACCTTCTTTGGTTTTTTGTTGTTCAATATCTTCGTAGAACCAGGACCACGTAGGCGATGTGTTCTCGCCGCCCTGGGTAATGCGGGTCACGTTCGCGCCGTCAAACCGCATGATGTAAATCTGGTAAGTCCCGCTACGGTTGCTCGAAAAAGCAATCAACTTGCCATCGGGCGACCAGGTCGGATGTTCGTTGTTGCCCGCGTTGTTCGTGAGCTGCACGATGTCGCTGCCGTCGAGCGCGCAGGTATAGATGTTCATCTTGCCGTTGTCCATCGAGGTATAGACAATGCGATCGCCGTTCGGGGACCAGCTCGCACGCTCGTTGTAACGACCCATGAATGTCACGCGGCGCAGGTCAGAGCCGTCCTTCCCCATCACAAAAATCTGCGGGCCACCGCCACGGTCACTCGTGAACAGCACCTCGGTCGCATACGGGCTCCATGCCGGGCTCGTCTGGTTGCTCTTCAGGTAGGCGAACTTGCGCGCCTTGCCCGTCTCCATGTTGCCGAGGAACAGGTCTGTCTTCCCGTCGACCGTCGAAGAGAAAAGGAGTTCGCCCGTACGCGGGTTTACCGCGGGGCTGTACGTCTGGTCGAACTGCGGGAAAATCACGCGTTCCGGCCCGCCGAAGTTCTTGGCATAAAGGTGCGGGCGGTTCGTCTTGAAGTTCACGTACACAAGCCCCGCATTCCCGCGCGTCCACACGGGCATCATGCTTATCGTAGAATCGCGGGTCACCTGGCTACGGTGAAAACCGTCGTAGTCAGATACCACCACCTGCTTCACGCCCTCGATTTTCGAGACATACGCAAGCTTGGTGCTCGCCACGCCGCGCTCGCCGGTAATGCGTTTCGTCACCTTGTCAAAGAACGCGTGTATCGCGCGGCGCAAGTCCTTCTGCTTCAGGGTGTACGATTCACCGAGCAGCAGGTCCTTCGACTTCGAAACATACAGGAAGCATTCCACCTTCAGGGCGCCGTCCTTTTGGGGCGATACCTTCCCCGTCACGTAGTATTCCGCATGGCTACGGCTGAAAAGCGCAAGGTTGAACTTGTCGGAGGCAACCACGTCGAACCGGCCCGAAAGGTTCGCGTCGCGGGTAACAATCTGGTGCGGGCGTTCCTCCATCCATTCGATACCAGGCTTCTCCTCGAACGGGACGACGCCAAGCGGAATGGTCTTGAACACGGAAATACCCACGTCGACAGCAATCGTATCGATAGAGGCAAACGCATTCGGTACGGCAAGCATCAACAGGGCAAGAAACGCGATAATCTTCTTCATAAACATTCAACCTAGTTCGGAGTAAAGTTAAAATGCAGCACGAGGCTCGGGGCGCGGTAGTTCGGCGGCAGTTCGGGCACCTTCGAAATCTGCACCGCGCGCACGGAAAGGTGGTCCCACGCCTTGTTGCCCGACGACTTCTTGAGAATCACTGCGGTAATACCGCCGAAGCGGTCCACCTGGAACTGCACGGTTGTCTTCGCATCGCGGCCCACCTTCAAGTCCTTGGGCGGCTTAAAGTTGCTCATGATAATCTTCTTAAGCTGTTCGAGATAGACCTGCATCAGCGGATCCATGTCCACGGAACCCACCGGATTCAGACTCGGGGCCTCCACTGCAACGGGCAGGTCGAGATCGTCGACCGGGAAATCCTCCTGCGGTTCCGGTTCGGGCTCCGGTTCTGGTTCCGGCGGAACCTCTTCGTGCACCTCCTCGGGCTTCTGCTCCGGCTCGGGCTTAATCTCCGGCGGCAATTCCTTGTTCACCTTGGGCTTGGGCGGCTCCTTGGGCTTAGGCGGCTCGGGGGGCCTCGGCTGTACCGGCTTCGGGGGCGGAGGTGGCTGGGCCACCTGCACCATCTCGAACACGGGAATTTTCTCGGGTTCAGGCTTCAGGTTCACGTAATGCAGCCCGATAAAGAACGCCACGACGGCAAAATGGAAGACAACCGCCACGACGATTATCTTCACGAGCGTGGAATCCACGTCCGAGCTGAAGTACTTTATCCTTTCTTCTTCCTTGCTCATTTACCCGGTTTTTCTTTAGGATTCATCGTAAGGAACCCGAGTTTTGTCACGCCCAATTTTTGCACCTGCGTAACGACCTTCATCACGAGCCCGTAATGGACGTTCTCGTCGGAATTGATGACGACCGCCATCTCGCCGTTCCAGAGGGACTTGAACACGTTGTTGAAACTGCTGAAATCCACCTGCATGTCGGCGATGTAGATTTCCTCGTCCTTGGTAATGGACACCTTCAAAAGCTTTTCCTGCTCCATCGTCGGGGCTTCGGCCTTCGGGAGGTCGACCTTCACGCCCTGGCTCATGAGCGGCGCAGAAATGATGAACACGATAAGAATCGAGAACACGATGTCGATCATGTTCGTGAGGTTCATCTCCTGCTTGAGTTCTTTTCCGCGGCTACGCTTCACCTAGGCCTCCTAGCCGGCAACTTCTTCGAGGGCAAGCAGGTCGCCGCGCTTGAAGAGGCTCAATACCTGCGAACCGAAGTTGAAGTAAGAGATTTCGTTCTGGCCGTTGCAGCTGGTAAAGTAGTTGTAGCCCGCAGAGGCGGGGATAGCGACCACGAGGCCGCCCACCGTGGTAATCAAGGCCATGGCGATACCCGGAGCGACAACGGAGAGGTCGGCGGAACCGTGCTGGCCAATCTGGAAGAACGCAATCATGATACCCCACACCGTACCCAAAAGGCCGAAGAACGGGGCCAGGTTCGAACTTGTGGCAAGGAAGCTCAGGTAGCGGTCTTCGGTAAGGCGCAGGCCCTCGATGGAGCGCTGGATGGTGTCTTCCAGGAGCGATGCGCGGTGCTGGATGGAGTCGTAACTCACGAAGTTACTGAACTTGGAGGCTTCCTTCAGCACTTCGGCCGTAAGGCGGCGGAGCGCACTGTCCTCGGCTGTCTCGCAGAGGCCCTGCAGTTGCACGAACTGCGTGACCGTGCTGAACTTGCGGAAAAACTCGGCGTTCGCGTGCTTGCTCCTGCGGTAGGTGAAGAACTTCACAATGATGATTCCCCAGGAACCGAGCGACATGACGGCCAAGATACCGAGCACGACAAGCGTCGCGATATCGGACTGCAGCACCATTTGCACAAGAGGGATGGAATTGTTCAAAAGAACCTCCTCAGAAAAAATTCCGGGCGAAAACATACGCCCCGTGCACAATGTAGCAAAAATATATGATTCAGACCAAGCAAAAGAAACTTTATTCGGGAAAAAAAGCGAACTTCAGAATCATACAGACCTAACACACAAAAAAGCAGCTTTTAGTCTGTAAAAAATGAAAATAGGCCCTACACAAGGCCTTCAAGTTCCTTGACGTGAAAGCTCCTGCGATGCACCGGAGTAAACCCGAATTTACGAATGGCGGAGAGATGCACCGGCGAGGGGTAGCCCGCGTTCTTCTCGAATCCGTAAGCCGGATACTTTTCTGCTAGTTTGTCCATATAGCGGTCTCGGAAGACCTTCGCAAGGATGGAGGCCGCAGAGATGCTCGCGATGCGCCCGTCGCCCTTCACGACAGGCATCTGCATCTCGGCAGGAACACCGCGAATCTTGAGGTTGCCATCGACCGCGATGAAAACCTGCGGCACCCGCTTGTCACCCTGGAGGGAGTCCGCAGGACGACCGATAGGGTCCTCCTCCGCAAAACTCCCCTTCACCTCCACGGGAATCTCGGGTGCGGGAGCGTCGAGCCCCTGCATTCCCAAAGCCTGCAGCGCTCGCCGCATCGCCAAGAAGTCCGCCTCGAGAATGTTTATCTCGTCGATTTCCTTCTCGCTCGCACTCGCAATCGCATAGCAGGCACACGCGTCCTTCACCGCATCGAACATGGCCTCGCGCTTCTTGCGGGAAAGCTTCTTCGAGTCGTTCAGTTCGGGCATGATGTCGGGTGCCTTCAGCACGGCGGCGCAAGCCACCACGGGGCCGGCAAGCGGGCCGCGGCCGACCTCGTCGATGCCGACCAAGATTACGTTCTTCTTCGCGCCTACATCCGCAAGCGAAAACAGGTCGAGAGTATCCACACCACCGACAGATGCAGGGTCGGCGACAAACTTCCGCAAAAGGGTCTCCCCTTCTACCGGAGTTTCGACATTTTCCAGGAATGCGGGCAGTTTAAATTTCATAGATTAGTTGTTAGTTATTAGTCATTAGTTGTTAGTTATTGGTTGTTAGTTAAAATTATCGCGCCTTTGGCGCCTAATAAATGCTAATGACTACTGACTAATAACCATTGACCAAAAAATTGACCCATGACTAATGACCCATTTCATTATAGTAGTCTCTTATCGTCTTCCAGTACAGGTTATGTTCCTGCTCGAGCACGCGGGCGGCGAGCACCTCCGGCGTATCGCCTTCCAGCACGGGCACCTTCACCTGCGCAAGAATCTTTCCCTGGTCAATTTCCTCGCTCACCAGATGCACCGTCGGGCCCGATTCCTTCTCGTGCGCGGCAATCACGGCCTCGTGCACGTGAATACCCCAGAAGCCCTTCCCGCCATACTTGGGCAAGAGCGACGGGTGAATATTCAATATGCGATTTTCCATGCGCCGCACGATGCAAACCGGCAGGGCCTTCATGTAACCCGCCAGAATAAGCAAATCCACATCGTACTTGTCAAGAACCTCAAGCAGCGCGGCCTCGTACGCCGCCTGCTCCGGATGCGTCTTTCCCGAAATGTGGTAAACCGGGATGCCGTATTCCTTCGCATGCTCCACGGCACCGCACGTTCCGTTGTTCGTAATTAAAAACTTGCACTGCGCCTCGAGGTCTCCCTCGCCAATGCGCTCAATAATAGCCTTAAAGTTGCTCCCGCCACCGGAAGCCATCACGCCAATTTTAAACATGGCGCCAAATATAGAAAAGAGCCGCTTACTTGTGGTCGATTCCAGGGGGCGTGCGCAGGTAATAGATAACGCAGGGCACCACGACGCAGAGTACGGTAACCGCGACCGTCAGGTACACGAACCATTCCTGGACCGTCACCGCAGGCGGCAGGAAAAACGTCTTGACAATCGCGAAGACAGCAATGAGGAAAACGCCAGGCAGCAGGTAAGACATCAACTTGTTCATGGTTTAAAAGATAATACTTTTTCAAACTGAGTTCCGTTTTGTAAACACTTTTTTGTTTTTTAGCAGGCGCAACCGCCTTATAATTTGTAACTTTTACCCCGGAAATAAACCTTAATTCATGGAAATAACTATGAGCATTAAAGATTACCTCGCCGGCGCCAAACAGGCCGGTTCCGTCCAGAAGCTGATGACCCCGGGCCTCGCCGTGGAATTTATCCAGCCCTGGTACACCCCGCTTTCTACGACCCCCTCTACCACGGGTATTGCTGTCGGCGGTATCGGCTCGACATTCACCGCAACGCCTGCGGGCACCACCCCCGTGATGAACGTGATGCCTGGCGTGCAGGTCCGCACCGAAAAGCCTTCTGACCTCCGCTTCAACAACTTCTTCTTCAAGGAAGCGGTCTTAAGCGCAAAGGCTCCCCTTGTAATTGGCAACTTCGCCGCATTCGGCATCTACAACAACAACTTCCCGCTCCTCGATGCAAACGGTGCGCGCGTTTTCGGCGATGCCGACATGAAGGACCAGAAGAAGGCAGAAGCCAAGCTCAACAAGGTACTTGCCGACAAGGCTCTTTTTGCAACGAACAAGGCCGCCTTTGAACGCTGGCACATCCAGTTCAGCGACCGCACCCAAGCTTTGATCGCTGCAGGCAAGGACACCGCCGCTATCAACCGCGCCGTTCTCATTGACTTCTTTGACGGCATGATTGGCGAAAAGGCAGCCCGCGAAGGCGCCCTCACCGCCGCCTGGGCAGACGACTCCGAGTTCCTCGGCCAGCCGGGCTACGACGCCGCCAAGATGAAGTACACCGCTCTCTATCCGGTGAGCGAAACCGTTTACGAAGGCAAGGGTGTCGCTATCACCAAGACCCAGTCCAGCTACGTGACTCCGGGTGACGAACGCCTCTCCAGCCTCCCGGTGAACGCCACCGTGTTCACTCTCGAAAATAACACCAAGGAAACCCGCGAAGTGACGATTGTCCAGATTCAGGACAGCATCACGGGTTACATGGCCAAGAAGGACCGCCAGGGCGTTCAGGACTCCAGTTTTGTGCTGGTGCCGTCCGCTCGTTTCCCGAAGGGAGTGCAGTTCGACAAGGAACTCAAGGATGGCCGTTCCGTTCGCGGTATCGAATTTTACAACGAAAAGGCTCTCGCCGAAAGCGACTTCAACGGTTGCATGGGTGTGTCCGTCGCCTGGAACAAGAAGGACAACCTGAACGTTTCCGTGAAGCCCATGTTCTACCAGGACGATGCCGCCTCTGTGCTGAAGGGCGCTCTCCAGAGCGGTCGCGTTGCAGGCTCTTGGGTCAAGAACGTTTACAGCGGTCGTGAAACGATTGCAGGCGCCGTCGCCGTGACTGCCGTTTTGAAGCCGAAGCAGAAGGTCAGCTTCCAGTTCAACCTGGTGCTGGATTTCCCCGAAATCAAGCTGAACAAGCTTACCTCCGCCAAGAAGTACACCGCTTTCTTCCCCGAAGCTTATGGCCGCGTGGGTGCCATCCTAGAAGAAGCCCTCGCCGCCGACAAGAACTTTGACGCTCGCCTCAAGGCATTCGAGGCACTCGTGCCGAAGAAGGCCGTGGCCAAGCTCTACAAGACTGCCGCCAAGCAGGCCGAATTCAAGAGCCTCGCCCTCAACACGCTCAGCTTCCTCGCCGAAGCCACCGTGTGGGACAAGGACGACCGTTTCTTGGTTCGCGAATGCGCCGACTATCCGTTCTTCAACTCCCTGGACGTTTACTTCTACGGAAGTTTCAGCCTGATGGCCCTGATGCCGCGCCTCGACGGCGTAGTGATGAAGCGTTTCGGTGATGCGATTCTCGCCGTAAACAACAACCGCCGCCGCCACCACGAATACGTGAACCTCCCCTACGCGGACCTCCCGGACCCGAAACTCGAAGGCCCGCGCGCTGTTCGCGGCGCCGTGATTCACGACCTCGGAAGTCCCTTCGATGCAGAACCCGATGCCTACGACTGGCACAACGTGAAGGAATGGAAGGATCTCGCTCCGAAGTATGTGCTGATGGTTCTCCGTCATTACGTGAAGACGCAGGACAAGCAGAACTTGCAGGACTGCAAGGAAGCCGTCTACGCCGCCATGGAATACCTCGAGAAGATGGTGAACGAAGGCGAAAACTTCCCGCTCACCCACGGTACCGACGACACCTTCGACAACCTCTCCAGCCACGGCATTTCCGTGTACTGCGGCAGCCTCTGGATTGCAGGCCTCCGCGCAGCCGCCAAGATTGCCGAAATTCTCGGCGACAAGGCACAGGCCGACACCTGGAACGCCAAGGCCGACGCCGCCAACAAGGAATTCGACGAGGCCCTGTGGGACGAAACTGAAGGCTACTACCACTTCTTCGTGACCCCGATGGAAGCGAAGGACGTTGTGGCTGATAAGCTCCCGCAGCTCGCCGACGCCATCAAGGATACTCTCGTTATCGACGGCAACGACTTGAAAGCCGCCCTCAAGACCATCAACGAATGGCTCAACTCCGGCGAAATCCCCAGCGACGTGGAACTTTCCAAGAACGAACTCCGCGGTCTCAAGAAGGCATGGCTCACCGCCCAGTGCAAGGACGCATTCACTGCCAGCTGGAACGCAAAGATTGCAAACGACTGCGATGACGTATTCGCCGACACGATGCTCGCCGACACGTATCTCCGTCTGCTCGGCCTCAAGCCCATCAGCGACGAGAAGAAGGCGAAGGCGAACCTGCTCCGCGTCTACAACACGAACTACAAGGCAAACAGCCCGCTCATCGGCGCCGCGAACCTTGTGCGTAAGGACGGCTCTCCGCTGGACGAATTCAACTTCCAGGCTCACGACGTGTGGATCGGCATCCAGTACAGCATCATGTGCGCCATGATGCACCACGGCCTCGAAAAGCAGGCTGCTGACATGGGCGATTCCATGATTCGCAACCTCTACGAAGAAGCACGCATCCCGTTCGCTGCACCGGAAGGATTCAACGGTTCCTGCCGCCTGCACCCGGAAGCGCTCGTGAAGGCATTCGGCCTTAGCGCCACCGCCGCCGAGAAGATGCATAAGGAGCTCCTGAAGAAGGGCGCCCTGCTTGCCGACAGCCGCATCAGCCCGAAGCTCCCGCGCAACCTGCCCGCCTTTACGAAGGCTTTCGGCAGCATTGCGAAGGCCAATAAGGTTGAAGCAAGCGCGCTGTTCATGCTGCTCCACAGCACGGCACTCAAGTACACCGCCGGCAAGTACTTCCGCCCCGGCATGGTGTTCGCGCTGCTTTATAAGTAATCCCGTCTGTCATCCCCGCCCCGTAACAAGTACGGGGTAAACTCCGGCGGGGATCTCCTTCATTTATTGCAAAAGGCCAGTCCACCGGACAGGTCTTTTTTGCATTCTATAAATACAAAGAAAGCGTTTCTTAAGATTTTTATTTTTTTAAAACGGATAAAAAATCACACCCAAACCAGCACCGAGGTGTTGTTCATCTTCTACAACCGAGAGGATTGCTCCTCCCACAATTTCATAGGTGTCATCGAACCGATAACCAAGTGTGAAATAGTGCGTATCAATCGAAGGTATATCCTTGATAATTGCAGCATCCCCAAGGTCTGGAGTGTATGAACTGAAGGTATAGTTGATAAATATATCTCCAAAGAAAACACCTACATATAGACCGCCAAATGAACTTGTCAAAGTATAGTTTTGACCAGAGGAAATATCGGGGGGAGCGTTATTGTCTTCTGAGCAATAGGTATGGTCACAAAGTTCCCTATAAGAAAGGCGGGTATACTGGTGGAAGAGCCCCGTAAAAACGCCCATTTCAAAATATTGTGTATTTACCCCTAACGAAATATGGTAATGCAAGTCATCGCTGACGGCTGCTCCGAACCCCAAAAAAAACAAATCCCACTTATAGAACACATCATAGCCTCCCTCAAAGCTAAATCCTCCAAAATCGTATATACCTCTCGTTATTACTTCTTTTGACTCATCCAAAGATTCAATCCTTTCAGTAACATCTACATGAATGGACTCTTCTGGGTCAATACCGATTCTTCCATGGAAACGTTGAATCGACGAATGCTTATCTAGATTTCTGTTTACACCGTAAACTTCAGGCGCCTCGGAAGTTTCCAAACGAAAAGCACCTACGTTCTTATAGCAACCGGTCACGAGCATTCCCGTAACAACCAGGGCAAAGGTATAGACTAGGTTCGTCAGCCTCATTATACTAAATCTAACTTTTTTGAAAGAATAGAAAAATATTTGCACAATTCTGACAAGGCCATCGCCGAAAATGATTTCTTCAAGAATAACAAGGCCGCCTTCGACCGCTGGAACATCGAATGGAGCGACCGCACTGCAGCCCTCCTGAAGAAGGGCGCCCTGCTTGCAGACTCCCGCATCAGCCCGAAGCTCCCGCGCAACCTGCCCGCCTTTACGAAGGCATTCGGTAGCATCGCGAAGGCCAATAAGGTTGAAGCAAGCGCGCTGTTCATGCTGCTCCACAGCACGGCCCTGAAGTACACCGCCGGCAAGTACTTCCGCCCCGGCATGGTGTTCGCTCTGCTTTACTAATGAGACCGCTCGCGCTAAACACGGGGACAACGTCTCCGGTTTGCGCTCGCTCTCGCAACCGCCCTCGGTTAACACCCGAGGGCTTTGTTGCTCACCGTCATGCAGCGGCTCAGTGAGTTAAGCGCGCCATTATTGCGTCACTAACAAGCTACGTTTTTGCGGATATCCATAAACTTTAAGAGAACTGCTCATGCAGTTCTCTTTTTTTACAATACCGCAAAAGCATGCTTTATTCTAACACGCGAACCATGCGCAAGCCTTGAAAACCGGGCGTTTTAAAGGTAGCATTGTTTACAATTGTATTGCGACGAAGACACTTGTATTTAAGTAATTCACGACATGCTTTACCGGGATTCTTGAAACCTGATATACTGCAGGGGTTCACCGCCAAATAGCCACCATCATCATAAAGCGCAAAATACGTTTCATAAGCATTTCCATAAGTGTCAAACAACCCATATTGATTTGGGGCATAGCGTCTTACCGGATAAAGTCCTGATTTATTTTCTGCACAGTGAATGTCCGCATATTTTTTTAACGAATCTTCGACGAACTCGTTCCCCCAAGAAAAAACTTTTGATTGTCCTGCATTCTGAAGAATATACCATTCATCATAGTAAGGAAGCCTATAACCATTGGCGAATTTGTTGTAGGAGCATTGAGTCGGTTTAGAACAGTTCAAAACATTTTCTAATCCGTCTTTTTTTGAACGAAATTCTAAATAATACCTATAATATTGAGAAGGATAATCTAGAACCATCAAGGAATCTGATGATGGATAGTAATCCTCATTGAAAACCAAAACAGAATGCTTTTTGTTAACCTTTTCACCCTCACGCAACCAAAGCGCATCTCGAACACGCAATTCCGTTTTGTCGACAATCAAATCGTATTCCATTCGGACGGCGTAGGAAGTATCTTTTACATACCTATCGTCAATGCGTCCAATTCCCTTGTAAACAATAAAATCTTTCCCTTTGAGATCTATGATTGTTTGATTTACCAGAATCCAACTTGAATCAGCATCTTTCAGGTCATTTCTATTTCTAGCAAATAAGACCAAAATACTTCTAGTATAAGGCGAGCCGTCTACATAAACACAATTTAAGGAATCAACATGGGAAGTTCCATTTACAATCCAGGTTCCATTTCCCGTATTAAAATCCTTTTCAGGACAAAGTTTCACACCCTGATTCCAATCCACTTCATACCATTTCTTACGGCCAACAGTTTTTCTCGGATTCACTGTTTTATAAGATTGCCTCACCGCAATGTTTTTCTCTTTTTGAGCAACATAATAATTTTTTAAACCGTTTTCTTCCCCAAATGAACAAGAAAGGCAAATCAGCAATAAAGAAATTATTTTTTTCATAAAGAACAACAATTTAAGGTTGCGTCAGTAAAAATCCCATATACAGGGGGAGCGTCAGCACAGATCCATTCCGCCCAATATTGTATTCGCCAAGTTTTATCGCCTGCTCTACATGATATTTTTCCGTATTCTTGAGAACTGTCTTTAGCGACTTTGCGTTACCGGTTTGAGCCTTGCATTCAACAGGAGTACATTTGCCCTTGTAACGCATGACAAAATCGAGTTCAACCCCACTATCCTTGTGATAGTAGTATAGCTTTCGACCCATTTTACCGAGTAAATCAGCAACAAGGTTCTCGAAAATCGCTCCCTTGTAGCCAAGAAGGTCCCCACTTAGGATGTTAGACTGGGTCCCGTCTTCGAGCATCGAAATGAGCAACCCGATATCGGACATATAGACTTTAAACTCGCTCTGAATCTTGTTGCCATCCAGAGGCAGTTCCGTTTTCTCGATGTTATAGCATCGGCGAACGATTCCCGCATCCTCAATCCATTGCAGGCTCCCGGCATAATCTCGTCCACGACCTCCTTTTCGCACGATATTGTACGAGAACTTCTTGTATTCACGAGCAAGTTGTGCCGAGATGGATTCAAAGCATTCGCGGATGTGCGCCTTGTCAGCAGGCGCAGCATACTTCACCATGTCGGCTTTATATTCATCTACAATCCGCTTTTGGACCGTCAGCACTTTTCCCACGTGCCCCGTCTCTATAAAAGTTGTTACGACTTCAGGCATGCCGCCAACAACTACATACTGGTGGAGCAACTCGCGAAAACGATCATGCAGTGCAGGATCAACGGGAGTCTCTTTTTGCATGCATTCGTTTAGATAATCGAAATGCATCAGCTTGATTCCGTTTGCCCAGAGCCACTCCTCAAAATCCATGGGGTACATTTCGACGATATGTTCAAAGCCAACTGGGATGGAAGCTTCTGGTTCATCTTTCTGTTCTTTTGTCTTGTACCCATGAACGCCAAGAAGCGAACCGGTACACATGACTTCAAATCGTCCATCAAGGAAAAAGTATTTGAGAGAACTACGGGCTAGGGGACAGTCCTGTATTTCATCGAAAACAAAACACGTTTCGTGAGGTTCGATTTCTGCTGTGGGAATCGCCGCAGAAATTCGCATGATAATTGACGAGACGGAAATGTCGGGAACAAAGAATTTTTTGTAATCGGGATGCATGCGAAAATCCAGATATACAACATGCTTAAAATGCCGCGTGGCGAAATCCATCACGCTGCTTGTCTTGCCACACTGACGGATGCCTTTCACAACTATCGGCTTATGATGGGGCTCGCCAATCCAATCTTCCAGAATTTTATCTATTTTTCTTTTAAACACGATTTCATACCCACTTTTTACACAAATATACATATTTTCCAGCCGACTTTAGCAATAAAGCCTCACATTTTCCTTAAATCTTAATCATCCTACGCAAAATTTGCGTTAAAAACCTGGCAGCAAAAAAGAGGTGTCCCGAGCGGGGCACCTCTTTTATGTCATTCCAAGGAGATTTCTAGGCTAATTGGTCTCCTCCATCACGAGCCTTTGCTTCACAATTTGCATCACGTTGCTCGGATTGGTGTTCCAGCCGTAGTCGAACACGAGGAGCGTCGCATTCCTAAAGGCCTCCTCCGCTTCGATGTAGAAGTCGAGTTGCGTCGAGCAGATGCAATTGGCCTGCGGTGCGGACTCGTCAATGACCGGCCTAACATAGAGGGTGTCACCCCCAACGGAAACATCGATATTTTTGAACTGCACGCCGCAAGGCATCTGAACTGTCTCGATAACAATCTCCGCCTTGTTTCCCAATTCATACATGTTGGCTACCGGAGGCAGAGCCATGTCGCCGGCGCGGCCCCCATCATTTGAACCGCCGTCCACCAGCGGGTCATCCCCGTTGTTCGAGTTGCGGCACTGGGCCGTCGCATCCTCGACAATCTGGCGCGGGCGATCCTTTGCCGCATCAATAACTTGCACCGGACCGTTGTTGTCAAAGGCGGTATAACCGAAACCGGCATATTGCGCGTCAAACAGGAATTCCACTCGAGCATTGCACCCGCACGTGTAATCCTCGCCCTTAGTGCGGTCAACGTTCACGTAGAGAGTGTCATCAACAAGGTTCGCACCGTAACGAGAAATGGCAAACTTGGCTTCTTTCACTGCAGCGTTAACAACAGCGCTGTCGCCGCTGCAAGGCAAATCCAAGCGCGCATTGATGATGGTGAGTTTCGCGAGCCCGTCAAGCCTAGCGATGGAACTCATGTAGGGGTAAGGTTCCGCCTCGCACTGGGCCGAGTTCCCATCAAAATCATGGTTCGGCAAGCATTCAAGCGATACATTGCTTAACGGCACCGAGACACTCCCGCTAAAGGCCGACGAGGAACTCGCGACCGACGAAGAAGAGGCTACATAGGATTCCTTGTCGATAGTCGAGCGAATGACCCCTTCCACGACTATAAAGGTGGCGTTCGTAAAGGCAGGCTCATCCTTCATCACGAAATGGAATTCAGCCACGCACTTGGAGTCATCCTCTGCCTTGGCCTCGTCCACAATCTGCTTCACGTAGAGCGTATCACCCACCGCCATGACATCGATGCTGTCGAGAAGCGCCGGATTCACAATCATCCCGGCAAACCCGCTAATCTGGTAAACCGGCATCATCACATGATCCACGGCAACAATCACCTTGTCGGAACCATCTTCCTGCCCCATGAGGGCGTGCGGCGGGAGAGCGAGGCCATCACCACCCGGAATATCGATATTGGAACGCCCTTTGGATTCCATGCACTTGCCAAAAACCTTCACCTTCTGCACAGGGTTACCCGCAATGGACGAAGACGAATTTTCCGTTCCGCTCGAGGATTCCGGATTCAGGGAACCCGAGGATGCAGGCTGCGAACCGGACGATTCCACGCCCGCGCTCGATGTCGGGTCCTCGCCCGAAGAAAATGCGCCCGACGACGAGCTTTCATCGCCGCCGGTAACAGGCGCTGTCGACGACGAGTCATCGCCGCAAGCCGCAAGGGTAAACGAGAGCGCCATCGCTGCCGCAGCAGAGGCGACCGTCGCGAAAATCGAATTCTTTTTCATGGATTCCTCCTTTTCAATTATTCTTACGCTCCTAAATATAAATCTAAAACCTTCAAAAGTCAATAGTTTTATGCAACAAAAATTAAATTTTTTGGATATTTTTTAACGTTTTCAATAAAATTTATCAAAAACAACATCTATATGCAACACATTGTTCTATATACGAAAGGCCGGGAGCACAAAAGCCCAGCCAGCCTGAACAGGCGGGGCACAAACCTCCCCTTTATAGATACCGTTTATTTAAGGCGAATTGCACGGACCGCCGAAACGCCCGCACCCGACACGCGCACAATCCGCGCGCCATGCCCGAAGTGGGCCAAGTCAAACTCCGCAGATTCGCCCGCAAGGCGGTCCTGGAGAAGCAAGTTCCCCTGCAGGTCAAACACCTGGAGCAACTTCTCGCCCGCTACAAGCGCATCGACATGCAGGCGCGAACCCTCAACCCGCAGGCGGAACGTTCCCGCACCGAGCACAGGCGATGCAACCGTCGTCGCAGAACTCGATTCGATAAGCCCGCTACTGCTGGACACACTTGTCTCGCTGCTGCTCGACCCTTCGACTTCGCTCAGGGTGACATTCTGCGGTGTGACGCTAGAAGAGGAATTCGCGGAACTGCTGGATTCCGCACTGCTGCTGGATTCCGCGCCGTAAGTGCAGTTGTCTACCCGCACGCCGCTCCGCGTCGCGAAGCAGACCACAGTATCTTTCTCGGTAATAGAGAACAGCCCGAAAGACACGGGGTTCTTCCACGTGGGGAACCGTTCCAGCCTGGTCACGTTCTGCGAGCCCGGGAACGGGTCGTCGACAAAGTTCTTCGCCCTGAATCCGCCGCTGTAGTCCGGCACCTTGATATTGCCCGCCTCGACCACGTCAACACGCTGGTGAGCGGGATTGTCGTTCAGGGTATTGTTGAACCACGAGTCATAATCGTAGTCGATATGCCACACGAGCAGGCCGTGATTCGGGAGCTTTGCATCCCAGCCGGTAAGCTGACGGTTCTCCAGCACGAACCATTCGTCCTCAGTCGAGGGAACCGGAACCTTGTAGGCAACGTTGCTCGTATTCAGGGGCGGAATCGCCGTTATATCCACCGACGGGTCCAACTCCACATAGTCCATCCAACCCATGAAATTGCGTTCAAACGCGCTATACCCGGGCGGAGAAACGCTGTTGTTCGCATACATCCCCGTAGCCATCACGTCCCAGTAATACACTCCCGGCGACTGGTAGAGCGAATCGGTATAGTCGCTCGAATTGTGGCACCCGTGCACGCAGTAGTGGTCCTTGAGCCCCATGGAATGGCTGAACTCGTGCAGAAAAGACGGGAACAGGTCAGACTTCTGGCTTATAACCAGGTAACGGTTGAACTTTTTCCCGTAGCCCGCATCCTGAACGCCGACATCGCCGTTGTTTCTGTACTTCAGCTGGTAATGGAACCCGCCAAACGATACGTTATTGGAATAGAAAGTCGGCCCGGCATGAATCACGCCAAGCATGTCCACCTCGCCGTCGTTATCGGCATCGTACTGGCGGGCATCGAACGACGGATACTTCTGCTTGATGGCATCTATCGTGAGCTTTACAAAGAACGCTTCCTTCTTGATATAGTCGGCAAGGTTCGCGTTCACCCTCACGAAATAGAGGTCGAAGCCGGGCGTGAATACTCCCATCGACTGGTCGTGAAAATAGTCCCGCACCGAGCCCACATAGCCGCCCTTGGTGTCGCCTTCCCTGTTGAACCTGTTGTACATGGATGTCGAATCGAGGTTCGTCTCGCTCCCGAATTCCACGAAGGCAACGGGAAAGCGGTTTTCGCCCTTCACGAACCCGTTCGGCGAGACCATCTTGAGCAGGGCGCGCTTGCCCGCATCCGAGGAATTCCTCGCCCGGGTCGGGACCCACGGGGCGCGCTCCGCCTTTGCGGTATCCTGCGGCATAACCCTCGCCGGGTGGAGCCTGCGGTAGGCCTCCATCTGCTTTTCGCGGTTCACGGCGGGCCGGAACTGCCTCGCCCTCGATGCACCTGGACGCGACCCTTCGAGCGCCGAACCGCCTGCATCGCGGGCAACGGAGCCACGTGCATCGGCATCGCGGGCCTTTACCTTCGTGGGGAGGCCGTCCTGGTCGGCATAGTAGTACAGGTTGTCTTTCCCCTGAACGAGCAGGTCGCCCGATTCCGTGGTAACGTAGAAGAAGCGCTCGTCGCCCACGACAACAACCGTAAGCGAATCTCCCCCGTTGTCGATTTTCCTGGGAGCGGGGTTGAACGGGGCAGCAAGAGATGCCCCCGCAACAAACATCACCGTGACTAAAGCCGCACCAAGTTTTTTCATAATCCCATATCTCCTAATCCAAAAATACACTTTTCCGGCCTGAACGCAAGTAAAAAACATTATTATCACATGGAATCCTATTTAACAATTAGCCAGTAACTAGTAACTTGCAACTCAAAACATGCCCGAATGGCGCAAATTTTGCTAAATTTACGGCCACTATGAGTCTTAAATTTGATACCCCCATTACCGAAGTTCCGCTGTTCCACCAGGGTAAAGTACGCGACATGTACGACCTGGGCGACAGCTTCCTGATGGTCGCCAGCGACCGTCTTTCCGCTTTTGACGTGGTGCTCCCCACCCCGATCCCTGGTAAGGGCAAAATCCTCAACCAGCTTTCGCTGTTCTGGTTCAAGCACCTCGGCATGAAGAACCACCTCATCACTGCCGACGTGAACGAATACCCCGAAGTGCTCAAGAAGCACGCCGACTACCTGCGCGGCCGTTCCATGATCGTGAAGAAGGCCAAGCGCCACTCCGTGGAATGCATCGTGCGCGGCTACATCGTGGGTTCCGGCTGGAAGGACTACCAGAAGACGGGCCGCATCTGCGGTCACGTGCTCCCCTCCAACCTGCAGCTCTGCCAGAAACTCGAGACTCCGCTCTACACGCCGAGCACCAAGCCCGACGTTGGCCACGACGAGAACATCAGCTTTGAACAGACCTTCGACATCGTGGGCGAAAAGGTCGCCACCGAACTCAAGAGCATGTCGTTGGACATCTACACGAAGGCCCGCGACTACGCTGCAAGCAAGGGAATCATCCTCGCCGACACCAAGTTCGAATTCGGTGAAATCGACGGCGAAACCGTGCTCATCGACGAAGTGCTCACGCCGGACTCCAGCCGCTACTGGCCGGCCGACAAGTACCAGGTGGGCAAGAACCAGGAAAGCTTCGACAAGCAATACGTCCGCGACTGGCTCGAAACGCTCGACTGGGGCAAGACCTACCCGGGTCCGGAAATCCCGGCCGAAGTCGTGAAGAACACACTCGCGAAGTACGAAGAAATCTTCGTGCGCCTCACCGGCAAGAAGCCGGAACTGTAAAGCGACCGTTCGCGCTAGACTCGGGGAATTATTCTCCGGTCTGCGCTCACTCTCGCGACCGCGCCTAGTTAATACCAGGCGCTTGTCGCTCACAGAGCGACCGCTGTTCGCGCAAAACGTATTTCCAGGCCGTCGGCTCCAGGGCCTGCGGCCTTTTTTAAAGAAAAAACTTTCATCCGAAGGATATGAAAATGAAATCTGTACCTATTACGCTGCTCACCGGTTACCTCGGAGCCGGAAAGACGACCCTCCTGAACTTTGTCCTCAACAACCAGCAGGGTTACCACGTCGCCGTCATCGTGAACGACATCGGCGAAGTGAACATCGACCAGACGCTCATCGAGAAGGGCGGGAACATCACGAAGGAAGATTCCGGAAAGGTGGTGCCGCTCAGCAACGGCTGCATCTGCTGCAGCCTCAAGACCGACCTGCTGGAACAGATTGCCGAACTCCTCGAGATGAACAAGTTCGACTACATCCTCATCGAAGCAAGCGGCATCTGCGAGCCCGTGCCTATCGCGCAGACCATCTGCATGGCGGGCAGCCAGCTGCAGAGCCGCGACGGTCGCCCCCTCGCCTGCCACCTCGACAACATCGTGTCCGTGGTAGACGTAGCTCGCCTCGCCGACGAGTTCGCCGGTGGCCAGAAGCTGCTTTCGAACGACCTCGAAGAAGAAGACATCGCGAACCTCCTTATCCAGCAGATTGAGTTCTGCAACACCATCATCATGAACAAGGTCGATTCCATCAGCAAGAACGACCTCGAACACGTGAAGGCAGTTGTCCGCGCGCTCCAGCCCGAAGCCAAGATGATCGAGACGAACTACGGCAAGGTCGAGATGAAGGACATCCTCGATACCAAGCAGTTCGACTTTGAGAAGGTCGGGAATTCCGCCGCCTGGGCCAAGGAACTCATGAAAGAGACGAAGCCCGAAGACGACGATGATGACCACGACGAACACGAGCATCATCACCACGACCATGATGACGATGACCATGACGAGCACGAACATCACCATCATCACGACCATGATGATGACCACCACGACCATGATGACGATGACCATGACGAGCACGAACATCACCATCATCACGACCATGATGATGACCACGACGAGCATGATGACCATAGCCACTGCGACCACGAGCACGGCGTGTGCCATTGCGGCCACCACCACGACAAGGACCATCCGCACGGCGACGAGTACGGCATCAGCACGTTCGTGTACGAACGCCGCCGTCCGCTTGTCCGCGACAAGTTCGAGACGTTCCTCGACAACTACCCCACGAGCATCATCCGCACCAAGGGCCTCGTGTGGTTCGAGGACGAACGCAACAACAGCTACCTGTTCGAACAGGCCGGCAAGCAGGCTTCCGCACAGAATTTCGGTCCCTGGTTCGCCAGCGAGAGCGAAGAAGAGCAGAAGCGCCTGCTGCGCGAGAACCCGGACCTCGTGAAGGTGTGGGACGAAAAGTACGGTGACCGCATCATCCGCCTTGTCTTCATTGGCCAGCACATGGACAAGAAGAAGATTATCGCCGCGATGGACAACTGCCTCGGAGAGTAAAAGGACAGTTCGGCCATCATTTTTTTATTTTTGTCTTCGTAAAATTCAGGCCTTTTCTCAAGGAGATCTATATGGGCGGCTTTTGTGGTGTTGTTTCTAAGGAAGATTGCGTAAGCGACCTCTTTTTCGGGACAGACTACCATTCACATCTAGGTACACACCGCGGCGGCATGGCTGTCTTGAACGGCAGTGGCAAGTTCCACCGTTCCATCCACAACATCCAGAACACGCCGTTCCGTAGCAAGTTCGAGCACGACCTCGCTGCGTTCTCCGGCAAGGTGGGCATCGGCGTCATTTCTGACACCGACCCGCAGCCGCTCGTCATGACCTCCAAGCTCGGGACATTCGCGATTGTCACCGTGGGCCTCCTCACCAACATCGAGGAACTGAAGGACGAACTCTTCAAGAACAACTGCATGCAGCTCCAGTACTCCACGACGAGCGGCATGGTTGGCCCGACCGAAGTCGTATCCGCGCTCATCGCGACCCGCGACTCGATTGTCGACGGCCTCAAGTACGTCCACGAGAAGGTGAAGGGCAGCTGCTCTATCTTGCTCATGGACAGCGACGGCAGGTTCTTCGCGAGCCGCGACCGCTGGGGACGCACGCCCATCGTTCTCGGTAAAAAAGAAGGCTCGATGATTGCCGTGCAAGAAAGCTGCGCGCTCCACAACCTCGGGTACGAACATGTTCGCGACATCGGCCCGGGAGAAATCGTGGAGCTCACGCCCGATGGCGACAAGACGCTCGTCGCCCCCGGGAAGAAGATGGCAATCTGCTCGTTCCTCTGGGTCTACTACGGCTACCCCGCATCCAGTTACGAAGGCCGCAATGTGGAAATGACACGCTACCGCTGTGGTTCCGCGCTCGCAAAGCGCACGCCCACCGAAGCCGATGCCGCCTGCGGTATTCCGGATTCCGGCACGTCGCACGCCCTCGGTTACGCGCACGAGGCCGGCATCAAGTTCGCGCGCCCCTTCGTGAAGTACACGCCCACCTGGGCCCGCTCCTTCATGCCGCAAGACCAGAAGCAGCGCGAACGCGTCGCCTCCATGAAGCTCATTCCCATCCCGGGCCTCATCAAGGACCGCCGTCTCGTATTCTGCGACGACTCCATCGTGCGCGGCACGCAGCTCGGCAAGCAGGCCTTGAAGCTTTATTCACTTGGTTGTAAAGAGACGCACATGCGTATCGCGTGCCCGCCGCTCGTTTACCCCTGCAAGTTCATCAACTTCTCGCGCTCCAAGAACGAGTACGACCTGATTACGCGCCGCTACATCCGTGACCAGGAAGGCGAAAATGCAGAAATCGAGAAGTACACCGATCCGGATGGCCAGCCCTACAAGGACATGGTCGAATACATCCGCAAGAAGCTGAACCTCACGACGCTTGCCTTCCAGCGCATCGACGACGTGATTCACGCCATCGGGCTCCCCGAAGACCAGCTCTGCACCTACTGCTGGAGCGGCAAGGACTACGAAGAAACTGGCGACTGCTATCACTGCCCCTGCGAGGAATGCGCCAGCAAGCGCGAAAAGAAAGACTAGTAACAGGTCACAAAGCATTTAAAAGCACCCTGTCGTTGACAGGGTGCTTTTTGTAATGCATCAAAAAAAGTGTCCTTTAGACCAGCCTTGTTAAATTTACCAAAAAAGGACCGCCGAGCAGTCCTTTTATTATAGGAGTTCCTTCGACTTCGTTTCCTTCGGCGGTTCGACAGGCTCACCGACCTTAGGAAACTTCGCTCAGGATGACACTTTGTCCTACGACACGAGCATCATGGAGAACACCATGACGAACAGCGCGACGGTTTCACCGACGCCCAAGACCATCAGGTAGTTCACCAGGCCCTTGCCGGTTTCGCCGAGGGCGTTGCAGGCGTCCGCAGCGGACTTGCCCACGTACCAGGCAGAGGCCATCATGCCGATGCCACCGAAGATGCCCACACCGAGATACGCCGCCCAGTTGGCCGGAGCCGCCTGGGACTTGTTCAGGATGTACATCATCAGCAACATGCCGTAGATTGTCTGCGCAATCGGCGCACCCACGAAGATGAGCAGCGTAAACAGCGCGTTCTTACCCTTGAGATACGCCTTCTTCCAGGCCCCGATGGCCGCCATGCCGGCAGTCCCGCAGCCCAGCGCAGAACCCACCGCGGCAAGGCCCAGGGCCGCCACCGCGCCGAGTTTCGCGAGCGTTAAAAGTTGAGCTTGATCCATACGTGTTACCTCGCTGGATTAAAGCACCATCATGGAGAACACGAGAACGAACAGGGCCACGGTTTCCACGATACCCAAGACCATCAGGTAGTTCACCATGCCCTTGCCGGTTTCACCGAGGGCGTCACAGGCCACGGCCGCGGACTTGCCCTGGTACCAGGCAGAAGCCATCATGCCGAGACCACCGAAGATACCGGCACCGAGGCAGCCGCCCCAGTTGGTAAAGCCGGATTCGGCAGCCTTGCTCAGGATGAAGTTCATGAGCAACATGCCGTAAATCGTCTGGGAAATCGGGGCACCCACGAACACCAGCAAGGTGAAGAGTGCCGACTTGCCCTGGGCATAAGCCTTCTTCCACATGGTGATGGCGGACATACCAGCCGTTCCGCAACCAAGGGCGGAGCCCATTGCCGCAATGCCGAGAGCGGCTGCAGCACCCATTTTAGCGAGAGTAACCATTGTATTCGGTTCCATTGTTTTTTCCTCATTAAGTAGCGGGAATCATCCCTTGGTTTAATTTTTCTGCTTGGCGAAGGGGGCGAAAGCGAATCCGCTCCATTCCTGGCCAAGTCCATTTGAAAATTCGAGTGTATTCAGACGTACGGCGTGGACGGCGACGCCCATGACCGCAAGCGCGATGTTCAGGCCATGCACAAAGAGCAGCAGGAAGGCCGCACCGGCGATACCGACAGCAGAGCCGAACAGCGGCGAGAGCATGTCGTTGAACGCCTCGGCGATGGCCGCACCGGACATGCCCACAGCAAACAGACGGATATAACTGATCACGTCGGTAAAGCTGTTCACCACGTCGAGCACGAGCATCGGGATGCTGATGAAGTCCTGCTTGAGCCTCTTGGGCGGCACGGTAAAGAGCACCAGGAGTACCGCTTCCACGATGAACATCGGGATGACGAACTTCGGCATGTCGATACCGAGCACCATCTGGCAGGCCAGGAAGAACATCACCCAGCAGCCGATAAGCCAGCCCACCTGCGCCATGAACGTGGAGTCCTTGCGCTTGATGCGCACGCAGACGTTCCACACGTGAGCGATACTCAGGTGGACCACGGCGATGCAGAAGCAGAACAGCTGGATATGCTGCATCTGGGAGGCTCCCGCCGTCTTCGGCACGAAGCTTTCGGGCAGCAGCGTAATCGACTGGGCGAAGGCCTTGTAGGCTTCGAACTTCGCAGGGTCAGTCGGGGCGCTCGTGCGGATCCAGAGCATCGCATTCTTCAGCGGTTCAGGCAACCAGCCGTAGTTGGTGATGTCCAGGTAATACGTCCACCCCGCAAGCGCTGGGCTAAGTCCCAAGAAGCTTGCGTTGATGAGACCCCACACGATGGTGGCGATGCTCATGAGGTAGATAAAGTGGAAACCAGCAGGGTTCGCTTTCGGCATCTTTTTGCGGGCAAAAAGCGCCAAACCGAGGAAGAGCAACCCGTAAGCGGTATCCCCCACGATCATCGCAAAGAAGATGCTGAAGAAGCAAAGGAACACGGCCGACACGTCCACTTCCTTGTACCCCGGCGAAATGCCGATGATATCGTACAGGAACTGCATGGGGCGGCTGAGCTTGCTGTAGGTAAGCAGCGTCGGGATATCGTCGCCGTCGGCTGGGTCGTCCACCAGGAGGCCCCAGCCGTGCTCGCGAGCGGCCTTCTCGAGTTCGCCCACGCGCGGTGCAGGGCAGAAGCCCTGCACGGCGGCGACGTTCTTGTCGCCCACCATCGAGGCTTCGGCTTCGACCATGCGGTAGTCGTCACCCACTTCGAGGAGTTTGTCCTCGATAGATTCGCGGACGCCCGAAAGTTCACCCAGGCGTTTCTCGACGCGGGCAAGCGTTTCCTTGGCTTTCGCTTCCATTTCGCGGTATTCGGCAAGCGACTTCTGCGGCATCGTGAGTTCCGTGAAGTTGCCCTTCACAGCCACAGGGGCTTCTCCCCTGCTCACGACAGCCACATACTTGCCGTTTTCATCCTGGCCGAATTCCTCGATAGAACCTTCGCCCTCGAGTTCGAACGGGACTTTACCGTCATGGAGCTGGTACAGTTTGACATAGATACCCTTCGCCTGCAGGGCTGCTGCCGTTGCGGGGTCCAGGTTCTTGAACATGGAAAGTTTGGTGAGTTCCTCTTCAGCCTGTTCCTTGTCGATTTCCGCCTGCTTGCTTTCGGCAACCAGTTGCTGGATTTCATCGATAAGGCTTGCGGCCGGAGCGGCATCCTTCACGGGAGTCACACCCTTCGGGGCCTTCTCGGGCACCACTTCCAAGGCCTTCTGCACGCGGTTCATTTCGCCGCGGGCATGGTTCAGCTTGGCGCCTGCTGCCGCCTGCAAAGGCGTGAGGTGCAAAATTTCAAGCGTACGGAGCGCCTGAAGCGTCTCTTCAACCGCACCTGCAACCGTCAGCACCGTCACTTTCTTCATAGGAGTAATCATGCGGCGGCCTCCTTCGCGAGTGCATCCTGGGCAGCGGTACGGGCGGTGGCCTTACCCTTCGCAAGCTTGCTGCGGGCAACGCCACTGGTCTGCTGGTCGCCCAGGAAGATGTTGATGACGCGGATATTTTCCTTCGCTTCGGGAATCTTCACCTTTTCGAACAGGTTCACGCGCTGGCTCGTGGTACGCAGTTCCTTCGAGAGGAGCTCGTATTGACTCTCGAGCACGCGGCGTTCCAGACGCAGCGAAATCAGGCCCTGGAGGCTTCTGATACCGTCGTCCAGCCACACGGGCGTGGTAAAGAAATCCGGAATCGAGATATTAAAATCTACCCCGTCGTATGTCGGAATCTTCACGCCGGCGATGTTACCTTCGCCCTGGCGCACTTCCTTCACCGACAGGTACTTTGACCATTCGATGGGTTCGGCAAACAGCGAAATCCAGGAAGCCATGCTCTTGCGGAGCTTGTCCTCCTCTTCTCGCTTAGCCATCACCCTCTCCTGGAGCGTGCGCATTTCCATCTGCAGCTGCTGCTTTTTCAACAGCAATGTGGGCAGATAGCGCTGGAAGCGCTTCAACGCGTCGCGTTCCGCCTTGAGGGCGTTCTTTGTTAACTTGACCTTCGCCATATTACCCCTTCTTGGGCCAATATTCGTTGATCATCTTGGTCGGAATACCCGTTTCTTCGGGTGCGAAACAGTCAGCAAGGATTTCCCAGCCAAGGTCCAAAGCCTTTTCAAGAGGAATGTTCACGGAGAGGTCCATCATTTCCTTCTCGAAACGGGCACCGTATTTCAGCAGCTTCTGGTCCCAGTTACTCATGTTGAAGCCCATGGACTGCTTTTCCAAAGTTTCCTTGTAGCTTGCGTACAGCTGGATCATGGTGTTCATGATGGTACGGTGGTCGCTACGGGTCTTGCCGTTCACCTGCTGTTTCAAACGAGACAGAGAACCGAACGGTTCGATACGGCCCTTGCGCAGGTAGAACTGACCTTCGGTAATGTAACCTGTGTTATCCGGAACCGGGTGGGTCACGTCGTCGCCAGGCATGGTCGTCACAGCCAAAATGGTGATGGAGCCCGAACCTTCGAAGTCCACAGCCTTTTCATAACGGCTAGCAAGCTGAGAGTAAAGGTCGCCAGGATAACCACGGTTCGACGGAATCTGTTCCATCGTAATGGCGATTTCCTTCATGGCGTCGGCAAAGTTCGTCATGTCGGTGAGGAGCACGAGCACGTTCTTGCCTTCGGTGGCGAACTTTTCAGCCACGGCAAGCGATGCATCCGGCACGAGCAAGCATTCCACGATCGGGTCAGAGGCGGTGTGCATGAACATCACCGTACGGCTCAAGGCACCGTTCTTTTCGAGGAAGTCCTTCAAGTACAGATAGTCATCGTGCTTCAGGCCCATGCCGCCAAGGACAATCACGTCCACTTCGGCCTGCAATGCAATACGGGCAAGGAGTTCGTTGTACGGTTCACCGGCAATGGAGAAAATCGGGAGCTTCTGCGAAACCACGAGCGTGTTGAACACGTCGATCATCGGGATACCCGTACGCACCATCGTCTTCGGGATGATACGCTTGGCGGGGTTCACGGAAGGGCCGCCGATAGTAATGCGTTCGCCGTCCACTTCGGGGCCGTTGTCGCGGGGCTTGCCGGCACCGTTAAACACGCGGCCAAGCAAGGCTTCGCTGTACGGAACCTTCATCGGTTCGCCAAGGAAGCGCACTTCGGAGTCGGTCGAAATACCACGGGCACCTGCGAACACCTGCAAGTCCACCATGTCGCCGTCAATACGGATCACGCGGGCAAGGGATGTTCCGAACGAGCTTGTCACCTGGGCAAGTTCCTGGTTTGCTACACCTTCGGCGCGGAGCGTAATCACGGAACCGGCGATGCGTTCAATACGATGGTATGCCACATTATGCATTAGCGGAAACCTCCTTCACGGAAGCGAAAATACTTTGTTCAAGGTCCTTGAATTCCTGGGAATCGAACTTGACGCGGTTCCAGTCCTTCGTCGACTGAGTGAGCTTAAGGAAGAACGTACGGGCGACGTCCTTCTCGCTGAACTTCATCGGGGTCTTGAGGATGGTGTAAACCTTGTCGAACACGTACTTCTGGCGTTCGGCGGAGCAGGCGGCGTCGATTTCGTTATAGGCGTCCTGCTGCAGGTAAACGGCGTCCAGGTATTCGGACTTCAGGTAAATCACGAAGTCGTCGATAGAGGTACCTTCTTCGCCCACCACCTTCATCATGTTGTTCACGTCCACGCCGTTTGCGAGGATGTGACGGGCTTCGGCCACCTTCTTGCTGTCGATGATGCCTTCGTACTTGGACCAGGAATCCAGCGGGTGGATTGCCGGGAAGCGGCGCTGGTCGGAACGTTCACGGGAAAGGCCGAGGAACGCGCCCACCACCTTCAGGGTGGCCTGGGTCACCGGTTCTTCGAAGTTACCACCTGCAGGCGACACGGAACCGCAAATCGTCACGGAACCGGTAGAGCCGTCCTTCAGGCGAACCACGCCACCGCGTTCATAGAAGGCGGCAATCACGGATTCGAGGTAGGCCGGGAAGGCTTCTTCGCCCGGAATTTCTTCCAAACGGCCGCTCATTTCACGCAGGGCCTGTGCCCAACGGGAAGTCGAGTCAGCCAAGAGGAGCACGTTCAGGCCCATCTGGCGGTAGTATTCGGCGAGAGTCACGCCCGTATACACGGAAGCTTCACGGGCAGCCACCGGCATCGAAGACGTGTTACAAATAATCAGCGTACGTTCCATGAGGGACTTGCCGGTACGCGGGTCAATCAGTTCAGGGAATTCGCGGAGGGTTTCCACCACTTCACCTGCACGTTCACCGCAAGCGGCCAAAATCACGATATCCACGTCAGCGTAGCGGCTCATGAGCTGCTGGAGCACCGTCTTGCCGGCACCGAAGGGGCCCGGCGTACAGAACGTACCGCCCTGCATCACGGGGAAGAACGTATCGATAATGCGCTGCTGCATGGTGAGGGGCTTGCTCGGGCGCAGGCGTTCTTCGTAGGCCTTGATCGGCATCTTCACCGGCCAGGTCTGCACCATGGTCACGTCCTGGGTTTCGCCCTTGTCATTCTTGAGCTTGGCGACAACAGTTTCTACAGTGAATTCGCCCGCGGCAGAGACCGATTCCACAGTCCACTTGCCGAGCAGGCGGAACGGCACCATGATGCGGTGCGTGAACACACCTTCGGGCACGGTGCCGAGCGTATCGCCCGCGACCACCACATCGCCCGCCTTCGCGACCGGGGTAAACGCCCACTTCTTGTCGCGCGGGAGCGCCTTCAAATACTTACCGCGCTGCAGGAAGAAGCCACATTCTTCGGCAAGCTTCGGGAGCGGGTTCTGCAGACCGTCAAAGACCTGGGTCAAGAGGCCGGGGCCAAGTTCTACGGACAAAAGTTCGCCGGTGAATTCCACCTCGTCACCCGTCTTTAAACCCGTGGTGTCTTCGAACACCTGGAGTTCGGCGTAGTCACCGCGGATACGGATGACTTCGCTCTTGAGGGGGATGACTTCGGACTTGCCGTCCTTGTTTTTCTGAGTAAGCTTGGCATACGCCACTTCGTTCTGGGACACGGCGCTTTCGAACTTGACGCGAATCAGGTTACCGTTGACGCCGATGATTTTTCCGATACTAGCCATTGAAAATGGACCTCCGGTCATTCCTGTGCCGCCGCAGGGGCGTATGCAGGATCGTTTGCATTAATAACATTCAACACGGCAGCGTCGCCCGCTTGTTCGGAGAGGCGCGCCCAACGTTCACAAATCTTCAGTTTGATCGCATAAGCGTAAACATGCTTGACGGTACCCTCGCCCACTCCCGCGAGCGAGTCCACAAGCCAGAAACGGGCCTTGTCGATATCCTGCTCTTTTTCCATAGGATTCGACTTGGCAAACGCATCTTGAATCATCTTGGCAAAGGCGACATCGTAACCCGGGAAGGACTTTTCCGTAAAACGGATATCGGGCCCCCATGCGCTTGCACGGAGCCTACCCGAAACGTTCTTCATCTGGATTTCGTGGGCCTTGTAGGCGCGCACGAACTCGTCGTCGCACTCTTCGCATTCACCGTCATCCAAAAGCGCGTCCAGAGCCGCAAGTTCCGGCTCGGACAGCACGCCGATGCAGCGGTGGCGAAAATCTTCCATACTGAGCGGGGCCGGATCGCCAAACTCAATCATCGGAAGAGATGCCATCAAGTAAGAAGGACTGCTCATCAAGTACCCGCGTTACTTCGCCTGTGCG
This sequence comes from Fibrobacter sp. UWR3, assembly GCF_900143055.1. Classification (NCBI taxonomy): domain Bacteria; kingdom Pseudomonadati; phylum Fibrobacterota; class Fibrobacteria; order Fibrobacterales; family Fibrobacteraceae; genus Fibrobacter; species Fibrobacter sp. UWR3. The sequence goes on from NZ_FRCW01000010.1 coordinate 41,878, forward strand.
GCAGCGTTTACCACTCTGGCAAGTTGCGGACGGAGCAGGGCCGAAAGAGCGTCGGCCATTGCAGCTTCTGTAAATTCGTGGGTGACCTTGCCGCCATCGAGCTTGATGCGGAAGCCGAACTTGACACCCTTGTCGCTTTCGACCTTCACGCCGGCGGAAAGTTGCTTCTTGAACTCGCCCATCACAAAGGAGCTGAGCTTGCGGGCATCGGCATCGGAGAAATCCACCTCGATGTCGGAGGTATAGGACTTGGCGACTGCCAAGAGCATGCTCTTGACAGTGGATTCGTCCAGGGACTTCTCCACCTCGAGGTTCAACAGGTCCATAATCATCTTTTCGAGATTCTTGCCTACCGAAAGCAAAAGGTCGCGGGCGGACTGTTCAAGAGTGCGTTCGCTACGTTCCGTGAACGCTTCGGCGTCCTTGTCGGCCTTTTCCAGACGGGCGGACGCTTCGGCCTCGGCAGCCTTCACGATATCGGCCGCCTTTTCCTTGGCCTTGGCAATGATAGCCGCCGCCTCGTTTTCTGCTTTATCGACAGCATCTTTCTGGATGCGTTCCATAAGGTATTGCAAGTCTTCTGCCATATATATCTCCAATTACGCTCCGGATTGGGAATGCACGACAAAAAACGGCCCTGCTAGCCCTAATCCAGAAAATTTCGTTAGTAATATACAAGTAATTTTCCGCAAAAGTTCACGAAAAAATGAAAAATTTTGAAAAAAAAGACGAAAAAACGAATTTTGGCGACGAAAAGCCACAGAATGTGTAAAAATTAACTTTACAAACCAAAAAGGTGAAAAAAAAGGCGTCATCCTGAGCGGTAGGGATGGTGTCATTCTGAGCGAAGCGCAGCGGAGTCGAAGAATCTAGGTTTGAATGTTTCTATATTTTGCGCCGAAAAAAACTATCCAAAGGATACTAACATGAAACGTACTCATAACTGCGGCCAGCTGCGCAAGGCAGATGTTGGCCAGACCGTAACACTCGCCGGTTGGGTGGACCGCCGCCGCGACCATGGTGGTGTGATTTTTGTGGACCTCCGCGACAAGTATGGCAAGACCCAGATCGTCTTCAACCCGGACTACAACGCCGACGTGATGAAGACCGCCGAACAGCTCCGCAACGAATACGTGATTACGGTGACCGGCAAGGTCTACGCCCGCGAAGAAGGCAACGCCAACGAAAAGCTCGCCACGGGCGAAATCGAAGTCAAGATTGACTCCATCGAAATCCTGAACGCGGCCCTCACCTCCCCGCTCGCCATCAACGACCCCAACGAAGAGTGCAAGGAAAACGACGACCTGCGCCTGCAGTACCGCTACCTGGACCTCCGCCGTCCGTGGATCCAAAAGAAACTCCTCCTCAAGAGCCGCTTCCTCAAGGCCGTGTACGACTTCTTCTACGCCAACGGTTTCGAGAACATCGAGACTCCGTGCCTTTGCAAGTCCACTCCGGAAGGCGCCCGCGACTACCTGGTGCCGAGCCGCGTGAACCCGGGCAAGTTCTACGCCCTGCCGCAGTCTCCGCAGCAGTACAAGCAGCTTTTGATGATTGCCGGCATGGACCGCTACTTCCAGATTGCCAAGTGCTTCCGCGACGAAGACCTCCGCGCCGACCGTCAGCCGGAATTTACGCAGATTGACGTCGAAATGTCCTTCGTGGACCAGGACGACGTGATGGAAATGTTCGACAAGTTCGTGACCGAAGTTCTCGGTAAGGTTTGGAACTTCGAACCGCCGCGTCACATCCGCCGCATGAAGTGGCACGAAGCCATGCTCAAGTACGGTTCCGACAAGCCGGACCTCCGCTTCGACCTCGAAATCCACGACGTGTCTGAAATCGGCGCCAAGAGCAACTTTGGCGTGTTCAAGAACTGCGTTGCCGCCGGTGGCAAGATCCGCGGTATCGCCGCGAAGGGCTGCGTGGACTTCACCCGCAAGCAGATTGACGAACTCACCGCCTACGTGGGCAAGTACGGTTCCAAGGGCCTCGTGTGGATGCGCGTCAAGGAAAACGACGAAGTGGAAACCCAGGTCGGCAAGTTCTTTACGGTGGAACAGCTCAATGAACTGCGCGACGCCGTCGGTGCCAAGTGCGGCGACATGATGTTCTTCATCGCAGGCCCGGAAAAGGTTGCTGCAACCGCTATGGGCCAGCTCCGCCTGGAAGTCGCCCGCATCAAGGGTCTCCGTGACCCGAAGAAGCGTGAATTTGTTTGGATTACCGAATTCCCGATGTTCGAATACAGCGACACCGAAGGCCGCTACATGGCCATGCACCACCCGTTCACCAACCCGCTTCCGGAACACCTCGACATGATGCTCGGTGGCAACCTCAAGGATTGCAACGCCGAAGCCTACGACCTCGTTCTGAACGGCGTGGAAATTGGTGGCGGTTCTATCCGTATTCACAACCCGGAAGTCCAGGAAAAGGTGTTCCGCCTGCTGGGCCTCTCCGAAGAACAGGTGAAGGAAAAATTCGGCTTCTTCGTCGACGCCTTCAAGTACGGCGCTCCTCCGCACGGTGGTCTCGCCTTCGGTCTCGACCGCGTTGTCGCTACCATGGAAGGTGAAGAATCTATCCGTGACTACATCGCGTTCCCGAAGAACACCAGTGCTTCTAGCCCGATGGACCAGTGCCCGAGCGAAGTCGACCTCCAGCAGCTGCAGGACATCCACATCTCCGTGCAGATGCCAAAAGTCAAGTAAGGCGAGCATCTACCCTTTCAAAGTAGTCCGGTTCAACCGGACTATTTTTTTGCTAAATTACAGCGCGAATTCAACCCTAACCTATGGAGATGTTTATGAAACTCACTACCCGTGCCATTGCCGAAGCTATCGGCACATTCTGGCTTGTGTTTGGCGGCTGCGGTGCCGCCGTGCTTGCTTGCGGCGTTCCGACCACCGGTATCGGCTACGTGGGCGTGTCGCTCGCATTCGGCCTCACCGTGCTCACCATGGCATACGCCATCGGCCACATTTCGGGCTGCCACCTGAACCCGGCCGTCACGCTCGGTCAGGTTGCCGGCGGCCGCTTCCCCGCTAAGGAAGCTCCGGCCTACATCGTGGCCCAGGTCATTGGCGGCATTATCGCTGCGGCAGTGCTCTACTGCATCGCCCAGCCCGACCTCACCAACGCAGGCATCGGCGCATTCGCCACCAACGGCTGGTCCGACGCTCTCAACAACGGCCTGAACGCCTTTGGCGGCAAGACCTCCGGCATGCTCTCCGCATTCCTCATTGAAACCGTGCTCACGGCTATCTTCCTGTTCGTGATTATGGGCGCTACCGACGGTCGCGCACCTGCAGGCTTTGCCCCGATTGCTATCGGCCTCTGCCTCACGCTCATCCACCTCATCTCTATCCCGGTGACCAACACGTCTGTGAACCCGGCCCGCTCTACCGCTATGGCCGTGTTCGTTGGCGGGGCCGCCATCAAGCAGCTCTGGCTCTTCTGGGTCGCCCCGATTCTCGGTGGCGTCATCGGCGGCGTTGCATACAAGTTCCTTGCCGAATGCAAGTGCGAGAAGAAGTAATAACGCTCGCCTAGATTGCCACGTCGCAACGCTCCTCGCAATGACGTAGCATGTCATGCTCGCGAAGGCAATCGTCATGCTCGCGAAGGCGAGCATCTTTCTAAAAAAAGCGCGGCCCCATCTGGCGACAATTGGGCCGCCATTTTTTTTTGCATAATTATTCGAGACAGAATTTCCAAATTGGAATCACATTAATGCCATCTTCTAAAACAGTTTCCGAATTCCATGTAACAATGCAACAATTTTTCACTTTAATTTCTTCTTTCGCCAAACGAATCGCGTTTATCTCTCTTTTGAACGTGTCCAATTGCTCCATATCCCAAGCAACTTGAACGAGTCGTCTAGACTTCGTATCGAGATTCGTAACAAGGAAATCGACTTCGCCTCCATTGCGATTGATATAATATTCAATTTTATTATTCCCCCGCCGGAAGTGCAGAAAAACCAGGTTCTCCAGAAGCCACCCTTTTTCAGCATCATTCTTTGGAGTCATTGCACGAACAACCCCGGTATCAACCATATAATATTTATCAGGATTTGTTCTACGCACCGAAACGGAATCAGTCCTTAAAGATACTGGATAAATCAAGTACGCGTCGGCCAAATAACGGAGATAATTGGAAATATATTCTCGATTGTCCGAAATCCCCATCGCCTTCAATGTACCAGAGATAGCACGAGTCGAAATTTTTCGCGCGTAATTATGGACAACATAATCTAAAGTATACCGTAGCGCAGGTACACTTGAAACTTCAATATATATAAAATTGGCATAAAAATCAAGCCAATTTCACAAGAAATTGGCATATTTTTTTGTCCATATTATTTATGACGCTTTTTATACAGGCGGAAGGCCAGGATGCGCTGTGGCGTCAGGAACACGAACGAAGCCCAGTAGCGCAGCAGGAACCACGAGACTTCCGGGAAATCGAACGGGAGGAATGTGACCAGACGGAGGCGGTTTTTGAGCCACCAGCGCCAAACAGAGCCGCGGCGACGATCCGCAAATTTCCCGAAGTTGCCGTCGCGCATGATTTCGCGAAGGAGAATGCGCCCGCGGCGGGCATCAGGCGGGCAAAGCAGGTATTGCGATTCCAGACCGAGGTATTCCGAAAGCGCCCACATGAGGGCACCCGCAATGCGGTTCAGGCCAAGCGACTCTAGGCGGGCAGCAACATCCGCGCGTTCACCATCAGAACTGGCCCGGAGTAACACGCAGTAATCCATCACCTGGCGCAGGCCCACCCCGAGCCCCAACAGGTGCTTGTATATGTGCGAGAGCTGCATGACCAGCGCGAATTTGTTCGAAGGAACGTAGAAACTCGGCGCATCTTTAGTGTCGCCCGCAGGAACAAGATGCGAGGCAGGCAGTTCCGCGTTCAAGAAACGCTGCAAGCGGCTGTTTGCAAAAGGACTGCAGCGGTCAACCCCGAACCCGAAATGAACCTCTACCTCTTCCCCCAAAACCTTCTTGGAAAACAGAACGTCGTGGTTAGAGATTCGAGCCCTTTCCAACAAATTCAACTTCTGAAGAACGCTTAAAACGTGGTCGCGACCTTCCCCCACCCAGATGTCGATATCCCCCGTCTGGCGTATAAACTTGTCCGGATAAAGCAGGGAATTCGCCTGCCCCTTGAGAATAAGCGTCTGGCAACCCTCTGCCGCAAACTTCTGCGTCAGTTCACCCGAGCACGCATAATGCCGCTCGTTTAACGACCGGATACCCTCCGCCTGGTAGAACCACTTGAGGTAAAGCTGGTGCGGCACCCCAAGCATTTCGGGCTTCCCCGACGAAAGCGAATTGATAGCACTGAACGCGACCCCAAGAACGGACTGCCTGCCGCATTGCCTGTAGAGCCACTCCCAGTCCTCAGCAGAAACATCGCCCGCCCCAAAAACAGGAAACTCCCGCGAAGCCCCTAAGGCATATCGCAGGAGTGCAAAAAGGAGGTCAACACGCCTCGCAACAACTTTATACGTGACGGTTTGCACCTTCGTTCAAGTTGAAACCGAGTTCGTCATCGTATTCGTCTGCATCGGGGCCATCGCCGGAGCCGGCAAGCAGATACATTTCACCGCGCATATCAATGAAACTGAGCTTCGGAGCAACGTATTCTTTCTTTTCAAACTTCAAATTCATATCAACCCCTTACTTAATTACAACCTTCTTGCCGTTATTGAAGTACGTACCCTTGATGGTCGGCTTCTTGTCGAGCTTGCGGCCCTTCATGTCGTACCAGCCGGTCGCCGTTGAGAACTCACCCGTGCGTGGGTTCAGCATGTAAATTGCAGTTGTCCCTTCTTCGTCATGAAAAACCACCTCGATGGACGAAGGTAAGTCTTCTTCAATAGCAGCGATTGTTGCGTTGGCACCAGCCTTGGTCAACGCATTGCTTTTGTTATAAACCAAGTAGCCACGGAACGGACGAATGTAAGCGCCTTCCTTGACTTTCACGAACTGGCCCTGCTGAATTTGCTTGCCGTCAACTTCCTTTGCCTTCGCAGCAAAGCCGTAAACACGACCAATGTCAGGGTCGCCCTCTTCCCAAGTTTTATAGGAATACATGCCCCGGAATTCCCAATTGTCAAACTTAAACTTGGTATCGGCACCTACGGTTTTCTTCATCGTGGTCTTGCCCGCACACCAAGCAGGGAAAATAACCTGATTTTTGTTAGGGCGGACAAAATAAGGCCTGTTTGCGGAAAATTCACCATTACTGCCCATTTGCTTCGCGTCAATTTGCCAGGTTTCTGAAGTTCCGTTAATCGCGATTCCAGTCATTTCGTAAATCTGGCCAAATTCAGAAAGACAGCCACTTGGGAAATCAAACGGCAGCATCAAGGTGCCAGGCTTGCCCCACTCACCAGAATAGTCGCGATCGTAGTAGATGGAGTCCACCTCGACATCTTCCGAAATTTCAACCGTTTCTGTCGAAGTACCGCTAATGAGAGCGGTCTTCTTACCATTAAGCATCTTGACGGTAATAGCACCGTATTCGCCAAGTATGGAGCCCTCTTCTTGGGCAAAAGCACCCATGAAGGCGACAGATAGCGTCAAAACGGCCATTTTTTTGAAAATTTTCATATTAAACCTATAGATTTTAGGCCAAATATAGAAAAAAGTAAGAATAATGTAAAGTGTTGATTATCACGACTTTTTGCCATAATAGCCCTTGTCATAGTAGCCGTAGCCATAATGGCCCGGTTCACGCTCGCAATGATTCATCACGATGGCAGCAGGCTTGTCAGAATAACGCTTGACTCGTTCAACGGTTTCCTTGATTTCTTCCATGCTGTGGCGACCATAGTGGAGCACAAACAAAGAGTAATCGACCAGCGGGCAAATGAGTTCGGCGTCGGTCACCAAGTTCAGCGGCGGAGTATCTACAATTACCATGTCAAACTTTTCGCGAGCCTCCTTGAGAAGTTTGTCCATGGCGTCACCACGTAACAACTCGCAGGCAGCAAGTTTCGTCTTGCCGGCATTCATTACGCACAAATTATCAACATGTTTTTGTGAAACAGCTGTGTCAAGAGTCGCAATTCCCGCCAAAACATCAGCAAGTCCAAACTTTGAGCGTCCGTGAATTACACCTCGGCGCATATCTGCATCTATTAACAGTACCTTCTTGCCACTCGCCGCAATCGTCGCCGCCAGGTTCAGCGAAACAAAGCTTTTGCCCACACCAGGAATCAAGCCCATCACCAGAACAACGCTATGCTCAGGATTCGGCATCAAGAACATCAAGGCTGTCTGCAGCGAGCGGAAAGATTCACTTACTTTATCTTCAGCATTTTGGAGCACGAACGGAGCCCCGTGGTGTAAATGCTTATGGCCACGCAGCAACTTATGCGTTGACTGAGGAATCTTTGCAAACACGCTGAGACCTGTTTCGCGCTCGATTTCGGAAGCACTCTTGGCGCCATTCCTAAGAATATACATCAAGAACACGAATAAAACTCCGAATATGAATCCAAACACAACAGAAGCCATCAAAATACGGGATTTATTCGGCTTTGTTTGACTTTGCTCTACCTGCGCAAAATCCACTATGCGCACATTACCCACCTCGCCCGCACGCACCACGCGCAACTGCTGGATATTGTTGAGCATGTTGGTATAGACTTCATTGTTGACAGCAACTTCCTCTTGCAGCCGCTTCACCTCTTGCTGTGTCAGCGGCATTTTCTCAGCATTTTTCTTAAGCGCAGCCAATTCTGCACGCAACTTATTCTGCTGCTTAACAATCGTCTGCACATTCGGGTGTTCCGCCTTGAACAAACGAAGGGCAGACTGACGTTCCTGCTCTAACTGCATAATTTGACGCTGCAGTTGCCCTTCCTTGTCCAAATGAGCCTTGGTTTCACCACTTATGTCAACGGATCCTACCTTATAGCGGTAATCGGCCAAAATCTTCTCGGCGCTATCAAGTTTCGCCTTGACCCCCGGCAACTGGCCTTCAAGGAACTCCAAAGTCTTTTCGGCTTCGGCACTGCGCATTTCCACATTCTGCCGTAAGTATGTTTTCGCAATTGTATTCAAGATTGAGGCCGCACGATCTGGATGGCGATGACTGTAGCGGACAGAAATGATGCCAGTCTGTTTTCCCTTTTCCATGACATTCAATCCAGCTGCCAAAGCACGTTCGGCCTTCAAAGGAGTTCCGCGCACCAAGGCAAACTTCTGCCCCTTGCGAGCATCCATAAAATTCACACGAATAGCAAGAGTGTCACCCGCATATTCCTTAAAAGCAACCTCTCCAACAACGCCATCTAAGACATTTTTTTCGTCCGAAGAAACCACGGAATAGGCGCTATCGCTTTTGGCAACAGCCATCCACTTTTTCGCACGAACTTTTTCGGGGATTCGCAAGGAATCGACATCCATGCGGCCTTCCTTATGTGTAAGTCTGTCCCAAAAACCGATTGGAACCGTCCATACATAAAGATGCTCTTTCGCAACGACATCACTTAAAACCATTCGGCTCTTGATAAGCTCAATTTCTGCATCAGCAGGGCTTGCCAAATCTAGGACAGCCCCCATTTCGCCAAGAGCCTTTGTAGATTTACTGCTGGTTCCCTTGACATTCACCTGCAACAGGACATCGCTCGTAAACAGCGGACGAACCCACATGGCATAAGTGGCGCCAAGCATTGCAGCAACAATGACAAACAGCGCAACCAGGAACTTTTTTTTCCAAAGAAGCAGGGCAAATTCAACTATGGTTAATGAATTTCCTAATGACGATATTTTTTTCGTATTCTCATTCATATTTTGAAACATTTTGTTAAAAGATTAACATAATCAAATTCGTTGGGCCGTCTAAATATGGCTTTTTCTCACATTATATTAAACAAACCCGTTTTCACAAAAAAATAACAAGCTCATGAGGTTTAGCACCCGATTCACATTCAAGCAACACAACTTCCCCATCAACAATACATTGACATCCTTTAACATTCATCATACAAGCATTAAGTCATTCGTGACACTCTAACAGATTTTACGATTTCGCATCAAAAATATTAACGTGCTTCATCCGGTTTCACCAATGAATCTAACAGGAATTCTGCTTTTTTTCTGATTTTTTTGAAAATCTATCGAAATACTTACGTTAGACATATTACACCTCATCCTAAATATAACAACACTGTAACAGAAAAGCAACAACCTTCACATATTCAAAGGACTCTTAGACAACAAAAACATCCAACTCAGAAATTTCTATAGAAACCAGTGCTTTCAAGAAATCTTTTTTAGAATTTTGATTATGGGTGTTTTCACCAAATTTCGTTCGAAGGGATTCATAGATAGCAGGAAAAATAGAGGTATATACACAACCAAATAAACTCCAACACAAACCACCCATTTCTGCCATGAATCAATTACAAATCCTTGCAATATTAGGTAACAAACAAATGTCATTATGATAGGCATTATAGACATCTTAAAAATGTTCATCCAAAACATAAAAACATCTATTTTTTGTCTAATTTTGTAATAGACATTCATCACAATCACTTGAGCTACAACAAGCCCAATTGCAATGCCAATTGCACAACCAATTCCACCATAATGTTTTGCAAGGGGGATTTGAATACCCAAGCTTCCTAATGCAGCCAACAAGCTAAGAATACTTCGAAATTTCACTTGATTTCTAGCTTGAAGTATCACCAATCCGATATTTTGGATTAAATCAACCGTAAATGGAATGAAGAAAATCATCGATATAACGTAAGCATCCTCATAACCGGAGCCGGCCCACAAAACAATAAAAGATTTTCCAAATAAGAAAAAACCAGATAAAATCAAAGCAATAACACAATATTGTACCCTTCCCGTTTTTAAAAACAAATCTGATACAACTTTTTCATCAGCATTTTTAACGATCATCGCTGTAACTTTAGGCAAAAAAACATTGCTTATTGCGAGAGAAAAGCCCATGTACATACGCTGAAGTTGTATTGCAACAGCAAATACAGCAACAGCCGCCGTCCCCACATAAGCACCCAACACAAATTGGCCAGTACTCCAATAAACCTTATCCATCACAACACTCATGAATATCCACATAGAAAAAACTGAAATCTCTTTAAGAAAGCCCCATTGAATCCGTCCAAACTTCAAACGAATTTTCAGAAAGCGTCTACAATAAAGGTAATTGCAACCCAAAGAGAGTAAATTAAAGATTGTTGTTACAACAACCATTGCAACGGCTTTGTATCCCAAAACAAGCAAAACAACCATTGTTATCGTATTTAAAAATATACGGATAATTGCGACAATTTTCTGAAAAACAAACTGTTCATACGCAACAATAATAGAACCAAACAAGCTCAACGGGAATGTGATTGCCAAATTAGCAACCATTAACGCAAGAACCAGTTTCGTTCTTCGAAGTTCGTCCACACTCATTGCAGCATCAAAAACTCTTTCAGCATTACAACACAGAATTCCACCCACAATCAACGTCACTACGCCAACAACACAATAAAGCAAAAAAAACATTCCAAACATTTTGTACTGTTCATTAAGCTTTCCTTCTGCACGATATTTTGCCGTATAGCGCACAATAGCATTACCAAATCCAAAATCAAGGATCGTCAAATACGCAACCACCGATGCCGCTATTGAATACAACCCATACTCAGATTTTCCCATCATGCGAAGCATAAACGGAGTATAAATAAGGCCAACTAGGTTCTGAAGTCCCAGAACCAAATACGAAAGCGCGGCTCCAATTTTCAGTTGAGATTTAAGCATATCTTTACTACATGGATTTTCAGAGACTATCTAAATTTTTACAGACATTTCCTTATTTTTTTCTCAACAGAAAACTTTAATTTCCAGATGCTAAGCAAAATTCTCGAAACACGCCATGATTTTCCTAAAGAAAATCGAATAAGTGAATCTAATTTTTTGAAACCTCCAAAGCCATTTTCAAACAACACATTCGTTTCTGGAAGCAAGCCAACAAACTCATCTTTTTTCATATCTCTCAACAAAAAAGCTGTTCGTTTCGCCTCTATTTTACGTTTTAACAAAAGCGATATGTCAAAACCATCTTTTGATTCAAAATAGTCAATAAAAAAAAGCATCGAATTGAGTTTTTTTCTTGACACAACCTTAACAAGACTATTATCATTCGAATAGCAAATATAATGATAAAAAGCCTTTGGTACATACGAAATGCGTATAGGATTAAATGTCAAACAAACACAAACAAACAAATCTTCCCACACAACCAAATTCGTCGGAAACAAAAGATTATTTGAAACAAAACACTCTCTCTTAATCAATTTATTACAGCATGAGCCATGTAAATCAAAGAAAAATTCGCGCATAACATCTCTATGATTTAACGACTTTGGTTTTTGTGGCTTGCAAATTAATTTGCTCTGATAATGAAAAATAAAATCACAAATAACCATATCAGAAGAATTCAAAACAGCACTAGCATACATTTCTTCAAGCATATTTGGTTCGACCCAATCATCAGGATCAATATGAATAACATATTCTCCAGACGCATTTTCCATACCACATTGTCTCGCTGAGCTCACGCCTCCATTTTTTTTATGCACAACAACAACATTTGAGTGCTTATGCGCATAGTTATCACAAATCAAACCCGAAGAGTCAACAGACCCATCATCAACAAGTATTACCTCATAATCTTTAAAAGTTTGATTATCTAAGCTATCCAAACATTTGCACAAGCTTTTTTCAGCACAATAAACTGCAACAATAACAGATATCTTAGGCATGAGCCATTCCTTTCTTCAATTATCAAGTATTGTCAACCATTGATTGTCTTTCAGACAAACCAAATACATCTTCCTGTGGATATGCTATACCCATAAAGTATCCCAAACCAACAGCAAAAAAACCAGAAGAGATTATCATTTCCGCAGTAACAGGCAAATAATACATCGAAAATAGAGATTTACCTATTCCTATAAGAAGTAGAACTCCCAACGCAGTATAGGCATCTTTATTTTTTTTTGATTTCATCCAAGACATAAAGAAACCAATCCAATAAACAAGATAGAGAAGAACGCCAACAACACCCTGTTCCAAAAGAATACCCAACCAATCGTTATGAGCAAAAGATACATTTACTGATAAGGTTTGGTTTGCACCCATTCCTAAAAAAAACTCCCTTAGATTCGTATGATTTAAATAATAATCAAGAATGACCTTACCATAAGAATCTCTTCCACTAGAATCTCCTGCTAAAGTTTGTTCGACTCGTAAAGCAAAGTAAGGACTATTTTCTATTTGACTTAGAATAAAATCATATATACCTACAGACGCAATAAACAGCAAGAAAACAACTAATAATTTCTTTTTTATTGAAGAGCCCTGCAACAAGTTCCATACAAAAAACAACGAGCATAACGCACACAATAATATAGGTCCTCGTTTTACACCTAGAACGCAAAAAGTAAATATTGCACAGACTCCGGAAAACTGCAACAAGACACTTTTCTTTAAAAGTACAACAAATGGAAACAGGCTCAAAAAGGAATACACACATGTTACAGTAAATTCATCATCATCCAAGCCAAGTTTCGAAGCCTCAATTATCTTTTCATTTGAAAAAACTTGAAACGCAAAAACACTCGAGACAAAAGCAATCAAAAAAAACAGTTTCATTTCACCATTTTGAAGGATTCCTCTACTGGAAAATGTGTAAACAACAATTGAAGAAAGCATAGATGTTAACAGCCATAAAACATAGTCATAACTATTAACAAAACGTCCTCCTCCTTGCCAATATATATTTTCTCCAAGAATGGCAATATAAGCGCCATAGATAAAAAGGAAAAATACAAATACAAAAAGCACTTTAAAGTATGCGGGCAAATTGAATTTTAAAACAGCATATACGGAAAAAAGCAAAGATGTTAAGGAAAAAATGAATAACAAAGCATAATATACTTTCGTTGAAAAATATACATATGGAAGAAAAGCCATTACTATCCACGAAAACAGATAAACATATGCAAAAAATTTAATTAATGACATAATTACTCACATTTCATCTACAACATTTATCAAGCACCGTTTTCGCCATTTCATTTATAAAACAATACAATCTTGGACTAATGAAAAACACAAAGCTTTTCATTTTTGTTTTCAGAAGTTTTGAATTCCTCAGCAAAAAAAATTTTCCACTAAAAGGAAAAGATTTTTTATATAAATTTCCCAACTGATATATAGACAAATACTTTTGAACCAAGCTATCCCGCAGAAATCTTTGCAAAGTAAAATCACTTATTCTTTTATAAAGGATTTCTAATTCCAAACATGTCTCATAAAAATCCATTAAATTTTGACTTTTATCTTTTTTTGTCATAATTGATTCTGGACGAATTTCGTATCCATAATGCATAATACCTGAATAAACAACACTTTTAGCAGCAAGAATTGCTCTTGGAGTAAATTGTTCATCCTCGTGAAGAATTCCTTTCTTAAACATCAATTTATTTGCGTCAAGAAATGATTTTTTGTAGATATATAGCCAAGCCGCCATAGGCATTTTCTTTTTTTTCAACGATCTTTTTAGAAATTCTTTGCCATTTAATAAAATCCCTTTCAAGGATGGATCGTGAACCCAAAAATTTTTAGTATTAACAGATGCATCCATCACAATAACATCTACGGATTCACAAATACAACAATCTAGCTCCAAGCAAACATTATTTAATATAAAATCATCAGAATCTAAAAAAATAATATATTCACCAGACGCATTTTGCATACCTACATTTCTTGCATCTGAAAGACCTCCATTTGGTTTGTGAATAACCTTTACACGATTATCTTTGCTTCTTATTAAATCACATAATTCCTGTGAACCATCAGAACTACCATCATCAACAAGAATCATCTCAAAATCTTTATAATCTTGTTCTAAAACAGAATTTACGCATCGATACAAATACTGTTTGACATTATAAACAGGAACAACAAAAGAATATTTAATCATTCTTCCTCACAAGACAACATTTTTCTCAACACGATTAAAGGATTTTGTTTATAAAGTCTACGATGTCTTATTGCATCTTGTAAACAAAGTAGTTTCCACCATCTCGGAGAAATCATCTTATAGAGCGCACCCTGATCACGAAAATATTTCTCATCATAGCCAGTTTTCCAAGTTGATTGACGTTCTTCCGTAAGTTCTGCTATGTAGTCAGGAACGGCGTACATTTTCAAGCCTTTTCGAAGACAATCCGTCAAAAAGATATTATCTTCTCCATGACTATGCTCTGTTCCACCTCCAAAACATTGATTAAAGTAAATGCCCTTTTCTCGAACAGATTTTAATCGAACCGCAACACGAGCCGTTCCAAAACGCAAATAGTTCAAGAAACCGACTTTATAAGCCTTTTTGATTACATATCGCGTAATTTTAGGTTCTATCAAATTAAAGGCTATAACATCGGCGTCAGGATAAAGTTCAAAAGCTTTATTCACTTTTTCTACATAGTCATCAACATAGACCATATCATCATCAGCAAAAAGGCAGATGTCTCCCGTCGCACGCATAAGTGCATTATTGCGATTTAAGCCAACACCTCTTTCTGCAAAATTTAAGTAACGTATTTTATGTTCATTCCATTCAAAGTCTTCTACCGAATTAAAATCGCATTGATTTGCAACAATAGCATCAGTTTTCAGATGCATTTTTTCCAAAAGACTATGATCATTTTGACGCATTGCAGCAACCAAAACCTGAACAACCATATACTACCCTTTATAAAATTCTTTATCAATAATTTTTTTTACAACGCAAGGATTGCCTGCAGCAAGTACTCCACTCGGAATAGTTTTCGAAACAACAGCTCCCGCTCCTATAATAGAATGATCACCAATAGACGCTCCTGGCATAATTAAAACTTGTGTTCCTATCCAAGTGTACGCGCCTACAATTACTTTTTTTTGAGCCGTATTACCATCAAAACAATGTTTTACATCATCGTAAAAATGATTTCGAGTATATATTTTCACATTAGGTCCCATCATATTATGACCTTTAATATGAACCGAGGAATCTATAAAACAATTAACCCCAACAGCAGAAAAGTCCTCTAAAATAGCGCCCTCATTAAAAGAAGCCCCCTTTTCAATCAAGCACCCTTTGCCAACTTTTGCACAAATTTGTCGGGCAAAATGAACCCTTAAGGCATTTCCAATTTTTCCGAACGGGTGGCGACGACATGGCAACAGATTTCCAATAGTAGCCAAAAGCATTTTATTAAAATTAACTCGAAAGCCCATATCATCTCATTACTTTACAAGGTACACCAACAGCAGTTGCTCCTGCCGGAATATTTTTATTAACCAAAGTACAAGCACCGATAACAGCATCCTCTCCAATAGTTAAACCATTGCCTTCTGGAGTTTTACTAATAACACTTGAACGCATCCCTATATATACGCCATCTTCAATGGTAATCGGCAAATGTACTTGATTCCGCCCGTGGCAAGCAAAGAACACACCATAAGAAATGATGCAATTATTGCCAATTTTCAGCATATCGTAGCACATATCATCCAAGTAGCAGCGCATTCCTATAAAACAATGCTTACCAATCTTAAAGCCACAGATTCGATACAACAAAATTCGGACCCAATTGAGAGGACAATATGGAGCCAAGACCTGTGCAATAAATTTTCTAATAGGTTTCACCATAATTGTAAGTATAGAATAGTTGAAATAATATGGAGCCGGCCTACCCTTAATTTTCTCATAAAGCCATTTAAATATAAACATCACCCCCTCCCCACGTACTTAATTTTCTTCCATACGCCAAAGAACAGGTTTCGACCGGTATTAAACAGAGATAGGAACTGAATATTATTCTGCATAATACCCACCGGTTTTTCGACTTCCCCGATGCTCCACTTCGCCTTCTTTAGCAAGAATACTCAAATTTTTCCGAACATAACTATCAGAAAAACCTGTTGCATTCATCATGTCTCCTATACTGCAACCAGGATTTTGCTTAACGAATGACAACAGACGGGCTCTGGCAGGAGATTGTTTCTCAGGTTTATCCGCCACTTTATCCGCCACTTTATCCGCTACTTTATCCGCTACTTTTTTTGAGGATACAGTCACTTTGAGACCTCCTCCTAAAATTTCGAACTTCGGCTCCTGCAAGCCTGCATCACGGAACAACTGAATAACGCGAGTAACGCCCGAGCCATATTTTTCAATTTCTCCAAGCAAGTGAAAATGATTAGCTATAGCCTTATTACGGAGTGTTGAAAGATAACGGTTGTGCACTAAATCGTCAACGCTTATATCTCCAGGAAGTATTCCAGGATTAAAGAACTCAATATAATCCGAAAACACCTTCACACAAGATTCAGACGGAGAACGATAATCCCTATGGACTATCATATTCAAGATTATTTCACGCAGAGCGTCTAACGGATAGTCCCAAACCAAGTCGTTTTCAGGTTTACCTGTTATTACGACAGCACAATTGATATGTTTTTTTACAAATTCAAAAATATGATCTACCTGACTCACCAGGTCGCCATGGGCCTCATCCCTATCCTTGATTATCGTCGGTGTCTGGAAGAAACCCATCTGTACTGCGGTATTTATATGCCAGTCCTTGGCAAAGAGCATTTCCGCAGCAAACGTCAGTTTTCCATCACGCAACAGGCGATTTTTCCGCAAAAAATCAACCGGATCCATGGGCAAATGGTAGCCACGGCGGTTTATGCGTTCAATGCTTTGCTTGACCTTCCTTAACGATATGTCGTCCATTCTCCCAGATTCATCAAGGACATAATCCCAGCTAGAGTTCTGCGTTTGCAAGGTACAGTCGCCAATTTCAGACGGAGACATCAGATGGTTGCTATTCTCATGACGCATAAAGCAACGCCCCTGAACAGACACGGGCTTAATTGCGCTTTCACGAACAATTAAGGCGACCAACTTTTTGCCCTTATACTCAATCAGCTCAACATCAGGTATTTGCTCGGGCTCGGTCTTACTTTTTATTTCATTCAGCCAGTTCTGCACACTTTCTTCGCCAATTTGCACACCATGTACTTTCGTTAGCGATTTTAACCCGACAAATATGGTGCCGCCTTTTTTATTCGCAAAGGCACAGACAGATTCTATCGTCTCTTGATTAAAGGACGATTTGAACTCAACCTTACTGTTTTCGCCCTTGGAAATCATTTTTTCAAGCAGCATCAGCGTTACACCCTATCTAAAAAAACTTGTTTTTAGGTACAATTCTAAACATAATAAAAAACATTTTGAAATGCAATAATCATCCTCTCCCCACGTACTTCATCTTCTTCCATACGCCAAAGAAGAGGTTTCGGCCGGTATTAAACAGGGATGCGACCGGGTTCATTCCTTCGGCTTCGCGGTAGAGTTTGTAATGCCACTTGATCAAAGAAAGATGGCGAGATTGCCCCAATGGGAGATCCCCGCCTGCGCGGGGATGACAGGAGTGTGTTATCGAGCCGGTGCGTTTGCGGTAGCGGGCCAGGTTTTCGTCCAGGAGGTAGCAGTCGGCCTTGCGACAGATTTTCAGCCACATGGCGTAATCGTTGTTCTTCTGGATTTCAGCAATCTGGATGTCGCCCACCACCTCACGGTCGTATATTACGGTAAGGCATCCGGGCCAGCAGTAGTTATACATTCCCGTCTTGGTAATGCGTTTCGGGCCACCGACAATCGTTCCCGTGGGCCTGCCATTCTCATCCATTTCCTCGTAGCGCGTATAACTGAAGGCATAGCCGTTCTTTTCCATGAAGGCTATCTGCTTTTCCAACTTGTCGGCTGCCCACAGGTCATCGCTGTCGAGGAAGGCTATCCACTTGCCTTTTGCCTCGCGGAGGGCGCGGTTGCGGCTGTAGGCGGCACCGCGATTGCGGTCGTTTTTTAGGTAACGGATTTTCGAAGAGAGATCCCCGCCTTCGCGGGGATGACAATTAAATTCGCGGGGATGACTATTAAATTCGCGGGGATGACAAGTAAATTCGCGGGGATGACAACCGTTCGAGTTCACTTCGGCAAGCTCAGTGAACTTGCCTACGACGTCATCGGTGCTGTCGGTGCTGGCGTCGTCAACGATAATCAATTCCCAGTCGGTGTATGTCTGCGCAATCACGGAGCGTATGGACTCCGCGATATACGGGGCCGTGTTGTAGCTGGGCATGATAATCGACACCAAGGAAGACATTCTATTCAGCCTCCCCTGGATCCTTCGACTTCGTGGATTCTATCGCCTTCGGCTCCAGAATGACATTCAGACATTGCAATCAGCCTTTTCGCTTCTTCTTGCCCGCGGTCGTATTCCTCGCGGGTGATGCGGCCGCTTGCCAGCAAGTAGTCGCCGAGGTCGGTCGCGGTGTCGGAGCCTTCTTCGGTGATGTCGGAACGCTTGATAAAGGCCTTGTTCAGCGTAGTGAGTATTATCTTCACGTCACCCAGGAAGGTGATTTTCTTGATGTACTCGAGGTCGTACTCGATTTTCTTTTCCCAAGTCACGGCGTTCCTGCCGTTGATTTGGGCAAGCCCGCTCAGGCCCTGCCGTACAGTGTGGCGCTTGCGCTGTTCGGGGGTCATAAAGACCATGTCGCGCACGAGCTGCGGCCTCGGGCCGATTACCGCCATGTCGCCTTTTAAAATGTTGAATAGTTCGGGGAGTTCGTCGAGGCTGGTACTGCGCAGGAACTTGCCGTACGCGGTAAGGCGCACGTCATCGGGGAGCAGTTTTCCAGAAGCGTCGCGCGCATTAGTCATGGTGCGGAACTTGACGAGCCTAAAGATTTTTTCGTCTTTACCGGGGCGAGGCTGCGTAAAGAACGGATTCCCCTTCATCTTGAACGCGCCAACGACCGTGAGCATCACAAGCAGCGGGCTCAGGCAGCAGATTGCCGCCAGGGCACAGAAGAAGTCCAGAATTCTTTTCAAGTTGTTTGCATACATATTAAATTTCTAGTCTGGATCCTCGCCTTCGCGAGGATGACACATCGGGCGTTTAAGGAAGCGGGGGTACATTTTAATTCAATATAATAAAGTTTTTTCATTTAGATCCTCGCCTTCGCGAGGATGACACATCGGGCGTTTAAGGAAGCGGGGGTACATTTTAATTCAATATAATAAAGTTTTTTGATAGATCCCCGCCTGCGCGGGGATGACAGCATAGGTCAACCAACGCTACCCCTCAAAGCATTCCCTTATGGCAGCGATGATGGCATCTTGCTGGTCGGGGGTCATCTTGTTGTCGCTGGGGAGGCAGAGCCCGCGGGCGAAAATGTCGGCGCCCACGGAGGTGTCCGCGCCTTCCTTCCCCGAAAAAGCCCTGTCGCCTTCCTTCCCCGCAGCGGTCACGAAGGCGTGTCCCCGGTAAACCGGTTGCATGTGCATGGGTTTCCAGATGGGGCGACCCTCGGCGTTCATGTCGGCGAGGCTTTCCAGGATTTTCGCGGGCGTCGCCTTGCCTCTACCCTCGCCCACCGCACATCCATCGATAATCATGCAGCTGAGCCAGAAGTTCGGCACGGAATTCGCCGCATCGTAGGGATTCATCTGCACGGGCCACCCGGCAAGACCCGCCTTGTAGCGCTCGTAAATGGCACGCTTCTGCGCGATATGTTCCTCGAGGTGCGGCAGCTGCCCGCGCACCACGCCCGCAATCACGTTGCTCATGCGGTAGTTGTACCCGATTTCCTCGTGCTGGTACCACGGCGCGGGTTCACGGCTCTGCGTGCTCCACTTGCGCACACGGTCCGCATCTTCCTTGCTGTCGGTAAGGTACATGCCGCCGCTGGAACCGGTGATAATCTTGTTCCCGTTAAAGCTGATGGCGTTGAAGTCGCCAAAACTTCCGGTCTGCACTCCCTTGTAGCTAGCCCCGAAGCTTTCGGCGGCATCTTCGACCAGGAGGGCATTGTGGCGGGAGCATATTTCGCGAATCTCATCGACCTTCGCGGGCGTTCCATACAAGTGAACAAGCACAACGAGCCGCACGTCAGGGTAAATTTTGAAAGCCTTCTCAAGCGCCACGGGGTCCATGTTCCAGGTATCGCGTTCGCTGTCGATAAACACAGCCTCGCCGTTCTCGTAGGCCACCGGGTTGAGTGTCGCGGCAAACGTCATGTCGCTGCAGAATACCTTCTGCCCACGCAGCGCACCCTCGCCCGCCCTGGGCACCCCGAACAGACGGACACCCGCAAGGCGCGTGCCCAGATGCAGCGCGGCAGTCCCCGCAGAAAGCGCCACGGCATACTTCACGCCCACTTTCTCGGCCACCAGGCGCTCCACCTCGTCGATATTCTTCCCGACGGTGCTCATCCAGTTGGTCTCGTAGGCCTCCTGCATGTAACGGAGTTCGTCACCATGCATGGTGGGGCTCGCAAGCCAGACTCTCTTTTCAAAGCGCTTCATGGGCAATTCCTTTACGCGGTCTCCTGTACCGCCTTCATCGATGCGGTCGCCTTCTTGTTGTATTCCTCGGGTTTCACGAACGTCGGTACAATCTCGTGGAGCGCCTGCACGGTTCCAAGTTCATCGTTCTCGAACGCGGCATCCCTCAGCTTGCGCAGTTGCTGGATAAACTTGCTACTGTCTATCTCAATCTGCTTCCCGATAAAGATAAGTTTATTGTTGGTCTTCTGCAGGCCTTCCTCGTTCATCAGGAGTTCTTCCTTGAGCTTTTCGCCAGGCCTGAGTCCCGTAAACTTTATCGGCACATCCTTGTAAGGCTCCTTGCCGTACATGCGGATAAGGTTTTCGGCAAGCGTCAGTATCTTCACGGGTTCACCCATGTCGAGCACAAAGATTTCGCCGCCGTGCGCAATGCTTGCCGCCTCGAGCACCAGGCTCACCGCCTCGGGAATGGTCATAAAGTAGCGGATAATGTCGGGGTGCGTCACGGTCACGGGCTTGCCCTGCTCAATTTGACGTTTGAACAGCGGGATAACGCTCCCGTTGCTGCCGAGCACGTTGCCGAACCGGGTACATACAAATTCAGTATTGCTCATCTTGTGCTGGGCAAGGTACTGCACAATCATCTCGCAGCAGCGCTTGCTTGCACCCATCACGTTCGTGGGGTTCACCGCCTTGTCGGTGCTAATCATCACGAACTTCTTTACCTTGTTGAACAGCGAGAGGAACGCCACGTTGAACGTCCCCGCTACGTTGTTCTTAATCGCCTCCATGGGGCTATTTTCCATCAGGGGCACGTGTTTGTGGGCTGCCGCGTGGAACACAACGTCGGGCGTGTACTTCTTGAAAATCTGGTTCATGCGGTTGTAGTCGCGCACGCTCGCAATAAGCGTCACCAGGTCAAGCGCACTCCCGTATTCCATGAGGAGTTCCTGCTGGATTTCGTAGGCGTTGTTCTCGTAGATATCCACAAGCACAATCCGCTTCGGGTCGTATTTTGCAATCTGGCGCACGAGTTCGCTCCCGATGGAGCCGCCTCCGCCCGTAACCATGCAGACCTTGCCCTCGATAAAGCCGCGCACATCCTTGTTGTCGAAGGTAACGGGGTCGCGCCCCAGGAGGTCCTCGAACTTGATATCTCGAATCTGCTCCACAAAGCTGGTTGATCCG
Source organism: Fibrobacter sp. UWR3 (assembly GCF_900143055.1). Taxonomy (NCBI): domain Bacteria; kingdom Pseudomonadati; phylum Fibrobacterota; class Fibrobacteria; order Fibrobacterales; family Fibrobacteraceae; genus Fibrobacter; species Fibrobacter sp. UWR3. The sequence goes on from NZ_FRCW01000010.1 coordinate 63,526, forward strand.
TCACCAACGCTGGAAGAATCGAGCAGGCTGCCGATAAACGGCAAAACCTTCACGGGGAGCCCGGTCTTGCTGCATATCGAAAGAATCGCCTTGCGGTCCTTGGGCGGGCAACTCGGGATGGCAAAGATAATTTGTTCTACATTCTCGGCCTTCGCTACCTTCACGATATCGCGAGTACCGCCTGTTACAAGCACCCCGCAGACGGTAGAGCCAATCTTGTTGCGGTCATCGTCGATTAGGCATACGGGTTCAATCTTGGGCGCCCCCGCCACAGCGGGCAGCCTGTTTATCTCCGTAATGAGGAGTTTCCCCGCCTCGCCCGCACCGATAATCATGGTGCGCTTGCGTTCGGCATCCTTGCGGCCGACTTCTGCAATGGTCAGGAACGCATCGCGGAACGCAAAACGGAACAGGCAAATCCCTATCGCAGTAAGCAGGCACGAAAGCGCAGAAAAACGCAGGTACGAAACATCGGTAATGATGTAGTAAAGGCAAATGGCGACGGCATAGCCGAGCACCACGCCAATAATGCAGCTAATGTAATCGTTCCGGGAAAAGTAACGCCAAAGTTTGTTGTACGCCCCGGTCAGGAGCAGGGCTGCCAGGCAGCACACCACGCATGTCGAAAGGAAGGCTAAAAGTTCGGGGCGGCCGATACGTTCTGCGTAAATAGGTATGGGAAAATTGGCGAGCAGGCCGGCAATCACGACAATAAAAGCATCAGAAAGAGCCAAAAGACGCTTCCTTAGCCTAAAGTTCGTGAATAGTTTACGGATTTCCTTCATTTATACTCGCCCGAAACATTACAAAATTAGTTTTTTTTGATTATCGGGACGTTTTGTTACAGCATTTTGCAAACTAGCGTGATTTGGGTCAAAACACCCCATTTTTCGGGCTTTTTTCAATGTAAATAATACCTTAAAAATGCTTGAAAACACCCAAAAACTTTATAATTTAACGTTTGGTGTATGGATTAGGCATTTTTCAAATGCTCAAGGATCCATATGCAGAAAAAATACATAGCATTCCCGTTCGTTGCCGCCTGCGCCCTCATTTTGGGCTGTTCCGAAGACCCAGCAGAAAATTCCGTCATTTCCCCCTACGGCGACTTGCAGGATCCGAACAATCCGTATGTAGACCCGAATAACCCGGGTGTCGACCCCTACAATCCGGGCATCGGTGGCGACCTGAGTTCCGGAGCAATCCCGTTCGGCAGCTCATCCTCATTCGCGCTGACCGATCCGGGCCTGAGTTCCGGCGTGAACCCGTTCCAGAACCCGAACAGTTCGGGGGTCATGCCCGCAAATTCGAGTTCTTCCAAGGCGAAGGACCCGAAATCTTCTTCCGCAGGGCTCCAGGAATACGAAGACAACCACAAGGCAAAAGCGACGTTCCTCCCCAAGGCGGGCTTCTACTCTAACCTGACCATTGAACCGCCGACCCCCACGAAGGGCGGGCAAATCTACTGCACGTTCGACGGTTCATTCCCCACGCAGGGTTCCCAGCAGATTACCTCGGCGATGCAGATTACCAAAAGCACCGTGGTGCGCTGTAGCGAGTTCGTGAACGGCCAGCCCGCCGATACCACGACGCAGACTTACTTTATCGGCGAAAACGTCTCGATGCCGGTGGTGGCGCTCACCGTGAATCACCACGACTTGTTCGACTCGACCGACGGCCTTTATGCGACCGGCCCCATGAACCAGCTCCGCTGCAACAACCCGAACTTCAACCAGATGAGCATGGGCGGCAACCAGACCGACAACAACAATTCCAAGTGCTCCGAGCCCTGCTTCAAGGCGAACTTCTGGTGCGAAGATTCCCTTCCCGTGCACGTGGAATACTTCGAGAAGGGCAGTTCTACCACCGAAAAGACGTGGGAAATCGATGCGGGCATTTCGCTTATCGGTAACTGGAGCCGCTACAAGCCCAAGAAGAGCGTCGCCATCAAGATGGACAACGACGAATGGGGCGACAAGGTGCTCAAGTACTCGTTCTTCAAGACGCGCCCCGAAGCAAAGAAGATGAAGAGCTTCAACCTGCGCAACAACGGCAACCGCTTTTGGACGGACTACATCGGCGATGCCATGATGACGAGCCTCATGGAAGGCACCGACGTGGATTACCAGCGCAGCCTGCAGGTGGTGGTGTTCTACAACGGCGAATACTTCGGAATTCACGACCTGCGCGAACGCCTGAACAGGAGCTTTGTCGAGACGAACTACGGTATCGACAGCAAGTCCATCAACATGATTAACATCAAGGGCAACAGCGCCGAGGCTAGCGGCACCAAGGGGGCCTCCGCCGACGAATACAAGAACATCGCGAACCAGATTATCAACGGCAACTTTGCCGGCGACAACAACCAGAGTTACGAACAAATGAAGCAGAAGGTCAACATGAACAGCTTCGCGCAATACATGCTCGCCGAATTCTACTTCCACAACGGCGACTGGCCCGAAAACAACATCCGCGCCTGGGGCGGCAACGGCAATCCGTTCAAGTTTGTTGCATTCGATACCGACCACGGTTTCGGTTTCTCGCCGGGTATCAGCGGGTTTGACGTAACGAGCCAGAACATGTTCCAGTGGGCGCTGGGCTCTGCCACGAGGGACAACAGCCAGCAGGGCGGCCAGCAGAACCCCGGCCAGCAACAGCCCGGTCAGGGCCAGTTCCCCGGCATGGGCGGTTGGGATATCGGCGGCGGATGGGGTTTTGGCGGCGCAAAGCAGGGCCCCGCGCAGATGCTCAACAAGCTTCTCGACAACAACGATTTCAAGCGCCTGTTCATCAACAACGCATGTATATTGCTCGACAACTACCTGACCTACGAAAATGTGCAGAAGAAAGTGCAGGAGATGATGGCAGCAATTCCCGCGAGCGAGCAGCAGCGTGACCAGCAGAGATGGCCGCGCAACCAGGGCAGTTTCCATTGGTCTCCCGACGGTAGCGACCTTATTCAGTATGCCCAGAACCGCACCCAGACGGTCCGCCAGGAAATGGAGCAGTACTTTGGCCTGCAGAATGCAGTGAACGTGAGCATCAACGTGAGCGGGAGCGGCAGCGTGACGGTTGACGGCATGAAACTCCCGAAGAGCAATTACCAGGGCAAGTTCTACGCAGGTAACGACCTGTTGTTGCAGGCAGTGCCGAGCAACGGCTCCGTGTTTACCGGCTGGAGCGACGGTTCGACAGAAAACCCGCGCAAGTTCCAGCTGAACGGCGGCTCCGCAAGCATCACCGCGCAGTTTAAGTGACGCGAAGCGTCATCCTGAGCCTCATTCTTGTCATCCCCGGCTTGACCGGGGATCTTTTTTTAACGTGGCGTTGTCACAAAAAATTTTTCTATATTTACTCCCGTAATTTTTTAACCCAAAGCCGACGCTTCGCCTTCCCGCAAGCCGTCGCAAACTCAAAAGGAAACAACAATGGCTGACAATCTGTCCGTCCTCGGCAAGGCCCGCAAGGCCTACCAGCCGAAACTCCCCGCCGCTCTCCGTGACGGCGCTCTCAAGGTCTCCCTCAACAAGGGTAAGGCTACCGAATCCGTGCGCGACCAGGCCAAGATCAAGGCTCTGTTCCCGAACACCTACGGCGCTCCGTACATCGGCATGAAGAAGGCTACCAAGGCCGCTGCCGGTAAGGCTCTCAACGTGGGCGTGGTGCTCTCCGGTGGCCAGGCTCCTGGTGGACACAACGTGATCGCGGGTATCTTCGACGGTATCAAGAGCATCAGCAAGAATTCCAAGCTCCTCGGCTTCCTCGGCGGCCCCTCCGGCCTCGAGAACGGCAAGTTCATCGTGATCAACGAAAAGATCATGGACGCTTACCGCAACACTGGTGGATTCGACATCATCCAGTCCGGCCGTACCAAGCTCGAAACTGAAGAACAGTTCAAGAAGTGCATGGCTGTGGCCAAGGCCCAGAAGCTCGACGCTATCGTGATCATCGGTGGTGACGACTCCAACACCAACGCTGCTGTTCTCGGTGAATACTTCCAGGCCAACGGCGCAAGCTGCGTGGTTTGCGGCTGCCCGAAGACCATCGACGGCGACCTCAAGAACGAATACATCGAAACCTCCTTCGGTTTCGACACTGCCGTCAAGACCTATTCCGAACTCATCGGCAACATCATGCGCGATGCCAACTCCGCTCAGAAGTACTGGCACTTCATCAAGCTCATGGGCCGTAGCGCTTCTCACATTGCTCTCGAAGCCGCTCTCCAGACCCACCCGAACATCTGCCTGATTTCTGAAGAAGTCAAGGCCAAGAAGATGAAGCTCAAGCAGGTCATCAAGTACGTTGCAGACATCGTCGCTGCCCGTGCTGCTGACGGCAAGAACTTCGGCGTCTGCCTGATTCCGGAAGGCCTCCTCGAATTCATCCCGGATGTGGGCGTGCTCATTTCCGAACTCTCCGAAGCCCTCGCCCACCACGAAAAGGAAGTCGAAGGCCTCGACACCGCCGCCAAGGTGGAACTGCTCTGCAAGTGGATTTCCAAGGCTTCTGCCGAAGTCCTCAAGAGCCTCCCCTCCACCACTCAGGGCCAGCTGATGCTCGACCGCGACAGCCACGGCAACGTGCAGGTTTCCCTCATCGAAACCGAAAAGCTCGTCATCGAAATGGTGAAGAAGGAACTCAAGAGCCGCAAGAACTTCAAGGGCAAGTTCAGCGCCCTCAACCACTTCTTCGGTTACGAAGGCCGCTGCGCCGCTCCGTCGAACTTCGACGCCGACTACTGCTACAGCCTCGGCTTCACCGCCTCCGTGCTCGCCTTCAACAAGATGAACGGCTACATGAGCTCTGTGCGCGACCTCACGAAGGGCATCGAAAAGTGGACTGCCGGTGGCATTCCTATCACCATGATGATGAACATCGAACGTCGTCACGGTGCCGACAAGCCGGTGATCCAGAAGGCTCTCGTGGAACTCGACGGTGCTCCGTTCAAGTTCTTCGCCAAGAACCGTGAAGTCTGGGCCAAGACTGAAAGCTACACCTACCCGGGTCCGATCCAGTACTGGGGTCCGTCTGAGGTTTGTGATGTTACCAACTTCACGATTAAGTTGGAACGCGGCGCTTTGAAAGTCAAGTAATTGACTGAAGTCATCCCCGCGAAGGCGGGGATCTCCAAGCATTGAAAAGTCCCTGGCTTCGGCCGGGGATTTTTTTTACTACGGTGAGTGAAGGAGCGGAGGGTTTGGCCCCCTCCATTGTCATATATACAAACCAATTAGTCCGAGGGTCACCACGCTAATGAGCGCGACCGCCAGCGCGATAGGCTTGCGCATGGATTTCGCCCCGAGGAAAAGCACCAGGCCGCCCTTGGTCAGCGTATTCGCGATACTCGCAAGCATCAGCGCAAGCACGAGTTCGCGCACCGGGAGCCCCGCCTTCAGGTTCATGTCTATCACAGAAAACGCAACCGCATCCATCTCGGCGGCACCACCAATGAAACTGCACGCCAGGAGCGCCCCCGCACCCAGATACACGCGGGCGGCGTTCGCGACAAACATCACGCAGGTAAACACCACGCCGAACTTTATTGCGGGCAACAGCTTGAACGGGTTCGAAAATCCAGCGGCGTTCTCCCTGTGGTCGCGCGCCGCCTTGAACTTGAGGTACGCGGCGTACCCTAGCGCAGGGACCGCGGGCAACAGGAGCGGCAGCGCGAGCGGGCGCGCAAGCGATGCACTCAGGAACACGCAAATCAGGTAGAGCCGCACGTACATCACCGCCCAGCTGAGCACAATCCCGAGCGTAAAATCGGGCGCATAGCCCTCGTTTTCGCGACTGCGGCCCGCCAGGTTTAGCGTGAGGGCGGTACTGCTAGCAAGCCCGCCCAGGAGGCCGGTCAGCCAGATTCCCTTCCCCGGGCCAACAAGCTTTATCAGCACGTAGCCCACAAAGCCGATGCCCGAAATAAACACCACGAAGAGCCATATCGTGTGCGGGTTCAGCACCTCGAGCCCCGGCGGGCCATACGCCTGGTTCGGCAAGAACGGCAGAATCAACAGCGATATTACCGCAAACTTCACCGCCGCAAGGATATCTTCTTTCGAGAGTTTCTGCGCGAACGCGTGCAATTGCTCCTTCGCCGAAAGCACCCAGAGCATCACGACCACAACGACGCAAGATTCGAGAAGCCTACCGTACATCGAGAGCGCCCCCAGCAGGTACACGACCAGCACAGCGACACTCGTAGTGACACCGTCACTCCCCACCAAAGGGCGGCCCTCCTGCGGCTTGTGCGCGATGGCAAACGATATGTGCGACGCGACAAGCAACATTCCGATGATGACAAAGCCGGTCACGAACGGAGCCACTCCGCCCATTTCTCCCGAAAGGAGCGCCGTCATCGCACCCGCAAGGCCTACGAGCGTAAACGAGCGAACACCCGCCGGGTGCCTATCCGACTGGTCCGAATACGTATGCTCGCGCTGCAGGCCGATAATCAGCCCGATACCGATTGCAGCCGCCAAGCGGTAAAACACGTTAAAATCCAGCATAACATTAATCTATACTAAAAAAAAGTCCCCGACAAAATGCGGGGAAATAAATTCTTTAAAAATTATTCCAACTTGTAGCAAAAACGAATATATGATTGCGACATGTGAAATGTGAATTTCACACTCCACATTCCACATTACACACTACACATCTTATTCCCGTTCCCAGACTTCGAACACAGTCGGGAAATCATTCTTCTCATCTGCGCCGAACTGCTCTTCGCTCACCTTGTGCCAGCCCTCGCCCCATTCCGGGAAGAACACGTCGCCATCGACATCGGCAAGCACGCGGGTCACGTACAGCTTTTTCACGAGGGGCATCGCGTCGCGGTACACGGCGGCGCCGCCAATGATAAAGCACTCACTCTCGCCGGCGGCGCTAGCCTTGTTCAAGGCCAGTTCGAGGCTACTGCAAACGATGCAACCCGGAGCCTCGAACGCCGTGTTCCGCGTGAGCACGTAGTTCGTGCGGTTCGGGAGCGGCCTCCCGATATCATCGTAGTTCTTGCGCCCGAGGATAATGGAATGCCCCGTCGTGATGGCCTTGAAACGCTTGAGGTCGGCAGACAGGTGCCACGGCAGGTGCCCGTCACGCCCGATGACGTTGTTCTTGGAAATTGCGACAATAGCGGATATTAACATAATGTGAAATGTGGGATGTGAAATGTGAGATGTGAGATGCAATTAATTACACATTTCACACTACACATTACAAATTAAACTGCAATCGGGGCCTTAATGGTCGGCCACGGGTCATAATCCACGAGCTCAAAGTCCTCGAACTTGAATTCGAAAAGGTCCTTGATTTCGGGATTGAGTTTCATGGTAGGGAGCTTGCGCGGCGTGCGGGTCAACTGCTCGCGGGCCTGCTCGAAGTGGTTGGAGTACAGGTGCGTATCGCCGAGAGTATGGATAAATTCACCCGGCTCGTAGTCGCATACCTGCGCGAGCATAAGCGTCAAGAGCGCGTACGACGCGATATTGAAGGGCACGCCGAGGAACGTATCGGCACTGCGCTGGTAAAGCTGGCAACTGAGTTTGCGCTTGCCGGACTTGCCTACCCCACCCACGTAGAACTGGAACAGGCAGTGGCAAGGCGGCAGGGCCATCTTGTCGACTTCGGCCACATTCCATGCACACACCAGGTGGCGGCGCGAATCGGGATTGTTCTTGAGGCTGTTGATCAGGTTCTGGATCTGGTCGATGTGCCCGCCATCGGGGGTCGGCCAGCTGCGCCACTGGTGGCCGTAAACCGGGCCCAGGTCACCGTTCTCATCGGCCCACTCGTCCCAGATGGTCACCTTGTTGTCGTGCAGGTACTTGATGTTCGTGTCGCCCTTCAAGAACCACAGCAGCTCATGAATAATCGAGCGCAGGTGCAATTTCTTTGTGGTAAGGCAAGGGAACCCCTGCGAAAGGTCGTAACGGCACTGGCGGCCAAACACGGAGCGCGTGCCCGTACCCGTACGGTCGGAACGGTCCACGCCATTTTCAAGAATATCTCTGAGTAAGTCTAAGTATTGCTGCATATCTGTAATTTAATAAAATGTGAAATGTGAGGTGTGAAATGTGAGATTAAGAATCAATCATTACACACTACACATTCCACATCACACATCTATTAAAGTTTATTCCCCGAACAGTTCCACACGCTTGTACTGCTTTACCGCCTTGTCCTCGGCAACCGCCTTCTCGCGCATGAGCATGTTCACCGCCTGCAAAATCAGGTCTTGCGTGTGCTTGGGCACGGGCTTCTTGCCGAGGCGCGCCTTCTGCACCATCTTGTGGTTCAAGTTCGTGGGGAGTTTTTCCACCAGGTCGTGGTTCGATGCGCCAAGCGCCTGCAAAATCTCGTCAAGTTTTGTCATGCGGGTAAATATAAAAAAAGAAAAATGTGTGCGTAATACCTTCATTTAGGCATTTTAGCAGACTAAATCAATTAAAAGCGGTCAGTTGGTCTGCTATTTTGCAGATAAAGTAACAATATTTGTCAACTTTTTTAGAAAAACAAGGCCATCACAAGCACATTTAACACAGAATCTGCGCAGAAACGCCTCAAACAGCCCATATTTATTGCAGACAAACTAATTTTATACAGACCAAAAGACAGCCAACCAGGCATTTAGTCTGCTATTTTTACAAATTCAGTCTCTACATGAGAGATTCCCACCGAGGCGGGGATGACCAACAATAAAAAAATCCCCAGCCTTTCGGCCAGGGATTTTAGTTTAGCTGTTGATCAGACTCTATTGCTGGAACTCGGACTCACACTTGGTACCGTCGTTCTCCGGCGTAGCGAAGTGCATTTCGATACGGCGGTTCATTTCGCGACCGTCTTCGGTGCTGTTGTCCTCAACCGGGCAGCTTGCACCGAGACCCACGGCCTTGATGCGGTTCTTCTTCACGCCGTACTTGATGAGGGTCTTCATGACTTCCTTAGCACGCTTTTCAGAGAGCTTCTGGTTAGTCTTGTCCTTACCCTTGTTGTCGGTGTGGCCCTGGATAACAATCTTCAGTTCCTTGTAGCTATCATCTTCGTTCAGCTTCTTCGCAACAGCCTTGAGGATGCTCTTGGCGTTGGATTCGAGCGTTGCCTTACCCGGCTTGAAGGTCACGCCGGTGAGCTTCTCGACAGCCTTCTTCGGGCAGCCGTGGCCGTCATCACCCGCAACATCCGGGCAACGGTCGAGGCCAGTGCAGACGCCTTCGAACTGCTTGAGGAGCTTCTTGGTGGACACCCATTCAGAGCAGACGCCATCCTTATCGGCATCCGGATCGTCGTCCATCGGGCAACCCTTGTTCCATTCAGGACCGGCTTCGTCCGGGCAACGGTCAGTACCGTGGCAGACATCCTTGAACTGGTCGAACATCTTCTGCTTGCCAACCCAGGCGTCGCACAGGCTGTCGCCGTCGGAATCCGGATTTTCAGCCGGGCAGCCCTTGTTCCAGGCCGGGCCGCTTTCATCCGGGCAACGGTCGATGCCGGTACAAACATCCTTGAACTGTTCAGTCATCTTCTGCTTGGAGACCCAGGCATCGCAGACGCTGTCCTTATCGCTATCCGGATCTTCGGCCGGGCAACCCTTGTTCCAGGCCGGGCCATTTTCGGTCGGGCACTTGTCGATGCCGTGGCAGATATCCTTGAACTGTTCCTGCATGTTCTTCTCGGCAACCCAGTCGGCACAGAGGCTGTCACCGTCAATATCCGGGTTGTCCATCGGGCAGCCGTTGGCCCATGCTTCACCAGGTTCGGTCGGGCACTTGTCAATGCCAGTGCAGATGCCGTCGTACTGGTCGAGCATGTTCTTCTGCGTCACCCATTCATCACAGATGCCGTCCTTGTCGGTATCGGGGTCGCCAAGCGGGCAACCTTCGTTGGTGGCCGGGCCGAATTCGGTCGGGCACTTGTCGATACCCTTACAGGTCTTCTCGATGAACCATTCGTTCTTAATCTTGTCGTCTTCGGCAGCCTTCTCGAAGTAGAAGCCCATCTTCTTCTGGGTCACCCATTCGTCACAGAGGCCGTCGCCGTCGCTATCCGGATCATCCCACGGACAACCCTTATTGGCCTTAGAACCGGCTTCGCCCGGACACATATCGTAACCCTTACAGACGTTCGCGTAATCGCCAAGCTTATTCTTGTCGGTCACCCACGGAGAGCACATACCGTCAGAATCCGGGTCCGGATTGTCTTCGGGGCAGCCCTTGTTGGCAACAGTACCCTTTTCAGTCGGGCAGCTATCGATGCCTTCGCAAACGTCCTTGAACTTCTTCTGGAGTTTCTTCTTAGATACCCAGGCGTCGCACACATGGTCGCCATCCGGGTCCGGTTCGTCGAGCGGGCAGCCATCTTCGCCTTCGCCCTGTTCGTTCGGGCAAGCGTCGATGCCTTCGCACACATCCTGGAATTCAGATCCGAAGCCCTTCTCGGAAACCCAAGCATCGCAAACGCCATCTTCGTCAACGTCAGGATTGCCGAGCGGGCAGCCCTTGTTGAGGCGATGACCAAAGTCGTCGGGGCAGTTATCTTCATCATCCGTCACGCCATCGCCGTCGCGGTCCTGCGGGAGCAGGAATCCGCTCCACGTGATACCGCCGTAGACCTTGTACTTCGGATTGATCGTCGTCTTGTACTCGAGGGTGCGGTTGTTGTTTTCCATGGCACGGACAGTCGTGTACTTTTCGATGTCGGTGCTACCCAGGGAGTAGGAACCACCCAGGTGGAGGTCAAGACCAATCGGGAGGTGGAACACGATTGCGCCAGTCAGGTCCTTCACGTCGAGCTTCACGGCATCGCGGTATTCATCCAGCTGGAACATCATGTAGTATTCCGCAAAGAGCGAGAGGAAATCCATGAAGTAGATTTCAGCAGCCGCAGTCATGTACGGGTACGAGAGGTAGTTCTTGTTCGTCGAGTAGACGTAACCGCCGTTCACGTGGATGAGGAACGGGACCGCGTCAATCTTGTCGAAGTCGAGGGTCAAGGCAACACCGCCCTTCGCGATGGTAGAGCGCACGCCGTAAGCCTGGGCGGATCCGCCACCATCAGTCGGTTCACCCTTGTTGATGAATTCGGCCTCACGAATCCAGAGACCGTCCTTTTCAGGGTTAGACGTACCAAAGTTGCCTTCGCCGAAGAACGCGATGTCGACCGGCTGGTCTTCGGGGAGCGGAAGCCTAATCTTCAAGTCGGCCTTGAGGTTGCCGATGTATCCGATATTGGTACCGGAAATCTGGCCCTGCTGGCAAACCATCGGCTGGCCATCCGGACCAACTTCATTCTTGGGTCCAACATACGGATCGTACGGACAGCCCGTATTGTTCACGGTAAACTTGTCGTAGTAGACCGGGATGCCGACACCCAAGTCAAAGTAATGCCATATACCGATACCGAAACCGACCTGCGCGCCCAGGGCGACATAGTCTTCGACCATGCCCTGACGCATGAGGGTGTTATATTCGAGGCCATACTGCATACCGTTGTTCTGGTCTGCCGGCAAATACATACCCGTATACCTTTCACGAACACCTTCTGGGGCTATATTTTGCACATCAGTCGTGGCATCCATCAAGCCGTAGAACGACAACTTGGAATGCCCGAGCGACTGGGCGGACTGAGTCTTGTTGACACCAACAAAACCTGTCTTGTTGATTGTCTGCGGATGGTCTGCAAAAGCCTGCACGGCCATTGCAAGCGCCAATCCTGCTACTACTCTCTTCATAGAGTCTCCTTAAAAAACAGGGTGATCCCTAAACTAAACTACCATTAATATAATTTTTTTAACAAACGTTATATTGAACGCCCTCCCAAAAAGCGACAAAAAACACAGAATTTCGCACTTTTCGGCGTTTGTTTCGCATTTTTTACAGCAATTTTCCGTTTTTTTTGCGAAAAAGCCCTTCTAGACCGCCAAAGAATCGATATTCGCGTGCCGCACGCCCTTCTCGAACATATCCGGATCGAGCCTGCACATGCTGGTGTAGCCGCCCCTGCCCACGATGATGTGGTCGATTACGGGAATCTGGAGCACCTTCCCCGCCGCACACAGCAAGCGGGTTATCGCGAAGTCCTGTTCGGAAGGTTCGGTGGAACCCGAGGGATGGTTGTGAGCAAGCACGACAGATACGGCGCGGTCCTCGATGGCCTTCGCGAAAGCCTCCCGCGGGGCAATGGGGGCCTGGTTCACGAGCCCCGAGGTGACATCGTGCACGTTTATCACGTAATTCGCCGAATTGAGCGTCACCACCACGAAATGCTCCTGCTGCTCGAACTTGAGACCCGCAAGGCGCGAGAGCAGGTCTTCGGGCGCAATGACAGAAACCGCACGCGACGTGAGGATATACCGGCTCGAAAGTTCGAGACACGCAAGAATCTGGGTCGCCTTTACCGTACCGAGCCCGCGGATATGGCGCAGGTTCTCGACCGTCGGGATGGATGTTGCCGAAGAAAGGTAGTCCGAAACATGCCGCGAAAGTTCGAACACGCTGCTTTCGCGCGTGCCGCTGCCGAGAATGAGCGCGATGAGTTCCTCGTTCGAGAGTGCCGTCGCCCCGCATTGCTGGAGCTTTTCGCGCGGGAGAATTTCGGTTTCGATTAGTCCGTTTTCCATGAGATGTCCTTTGAGGTAGTCTATCTAGAGTCTCCATTTTGAAAGTCTATGTTGAAGTCTCTACTTCTATAAACGCCGAAAACCGGGAAATCGGCCAAAAGGGCATATTTTTTATAAAGATGGCGTAAAATTGAGGGAAAGGGACGTATTTTGAGGGACATGGGCATCAATTCAGGGCAAATATTCAAGTTTTCAAAGCATCTTCGCCCCCATTTATACAATTTTATTAGAAAAAACCACCAATTTTTAGACATAATTTTTCAAAACACAGCAAAAATTATGCAAATTTTTAACATTTTTCAAAGCACGCCTAAATAAAAGTCAAAAGTTTTCAGAAAATTTTAAAGTTTTTTAAGATTTTCAGCAAATTCATCTTGCCGTAAAGCACAAAAACACCTATATTTTCAACAATCTTTTTAACAGACTTTCAAATTCAACCAGGAAAATCTATGGCAAACAAGGTCTTGAATGGTGCCGAAGTGATTATCGAATGCCTCAAACGCGAAGGCATCGACACGATTTTCGGCTACCCCGGTGGATCCGCCATCCCGATGTTCGACGCGATCCTTGATTCCAATATTAAAGTAGTGCTTTCCCGCCACGAGCAGGGTGCGACCCACATGGCCGACGGCTATGCACGCCAGACCGGCAAGGTGGGCGTCGCCCTCGTCACGAGCGGCCCGGGTGCAACAAACACGTTCACCGGCATCTACACGGCACTCATGGATTCGAGCCCCATCGTGGTGCTCGCCGCACAGACAACGACCCCGAACCTCGGCAAGGACGCCTTCCAGGAATGCGATACGAGCGGCATGACGTTCGCGGCCGTCAAGCATTCCTACCTGGTAAAGGATTCCAACGACCTCCCACGCGTGATGAAGGAAGCTTTCCACATCGCCCGCACTGGCCGCCCGGGCCCGGTGCTCATCGATCTCCCGAAGGACGTGACCGCAGGTGCATGCACCGCCCCGTTCACCGACCAGATGGACCTTCCGGGTTACAAGATTCCCACCTACGCCTCCGCAGAAAGCGTCGAGAAGGCGGCGGAATTCCTCCGCAAGTCCAAGAAGCCGTTGCTTCTCGTGGGCCACGGCGCCATGATCAGCGGGGCCAGCCGCCAGGTGCGCGAACTCGCCGAAAAGATTGGCGCTCCGGTGTGCTGCACCATGCTCGGTCTCGGCGTGTTCCCCGTTGATCACGAGCTTTCGCTCGGCATGCTCGGCATGCATGGCACCGTGTACGCGAACAAGGCCGTGCTCGACTGCGACCTGATTCTTTCCATCGGTAGCCGCTGGGATGACCGCATTACCGGCAAGCTCGATGAATTCTGCAAGAACGCGGTGAAGATGCACATCGATATCGACCCCGCCGAAGAAGGCAAGGTTCTGCAGCCCGACGTGTTCATGTGCGGCGACGCGAAGCTCGTGCTCGAGCAGCTGCTCCCGATGGTGAACAGGCTCGATACCGCCGAATGGATCAAGACCTGCCAGACCTGGAAGAAGCGCTTCCCGCTTACCTACGCGAAGCAGGGCGGCCTCCGCATGCAGCACGTGATTGCGACTGCAAGCGAACTCACCGGCGGCAAGGCCATCGTCACGACCGACGTGGGCCAGCACCAGATGTGGGTTGCACAGTTCTTCCATATAAACTATCCGCGCCAGTTGCACTCCAGCGGTGGCGCAGGCACGATGGGCTTCGGCTTCCCCGCCGCTATCGGTGCCGCATTCGGTAACGAGACCGGCTGGCCAGTGCTCAGCTTCAGCGGCGACGGCGGTTTCCAGATGACGGAAGCGGAACTCGCGACTGCAGCCATCCACAAGCTGCCCATCAAGATTTTCGTGATGGACAACAAGTACCTGGGCATGGTGCGCCAGTGGCAGGAACTCTTCTATGACCACCGCTACTCCAGCGTGGACATGATGGGCAACCCCGACTTCGTGAAGCTCGCCGAAGCCTACGGCATTCCTGGGCTCCGCATCAAGCGCCCCGCCGATGCCGAACGCGTTATCCAGAAGGCGCTCAGCTACAACGACGGCCCGATTCTCATTCACTGCGAATGCGAAAAGGAAGACAACGTGTTCCCGATGATTCCGGCAGGCGCACCGCTTACCGCCATGCTTACAGAAGCACCCAAGGCAAAACTCGAAAAGCCCACGGGATCGACGTAACAGGAGGTTTTAAAAATGAAAGACATTGCACATTCTATTAGTTTGTTGGTTGCGAACCGCCCGGGCGTGCTCGTGCGTATCGCCCTCGTGTTCTCCCGCCGTGGCTACAACATCGACTCCCTCGTTGTCTCCCCCACGCTCGACCCGAACTTCAGCCGCATGAACATCATCGCCCACGGCAATCCCGAAATCTTGATGCAGATCATCAAGCAGCTCGAGAAACTCGTGGACGTGGTGCAGGCGAAGGACCATACCGGCACGGACGCCGTAGAGAAGGAACTCGCGCTCATCAAGGTGCGTTGCACTCCCGACCAGCGTACGGAAATCCTGCAGCTGTGCGACCACTTCCACGCGAATACCGTGGACATGACTGCCACCTCGATGATCATCCAGATTACGGGCAACAGCCAGAAAGTCGACACGCTCAAGAGCCTCTTGCAGAAGTTCGAAATCGTCGAGTACATCCGCACGGGCAAGGTCATCATGCTCCGCGGTGAAGACAAGACGTAAGCGGCTCCGCCGCAGTTACTAGTCACTAGTTATTAGTTACTAGAAAATGCAAAAATTAAACCGTCTGGATGCAAGTCCAGGCGGTTTTTGCTATGTGTGAGCGTGCGAAATGCCTGCTTCTGCAGTTTAATACATTACCCGAATCTCGAGAAGCCCGCAGGGACTAACAGTCACAAGGGAGATCCCCGCCTTCGCGGGGATGACAGCAACATCAAAACCCGAGGACAGCTTCGGAGATTTCGTTCGCCTCGTCGGAGTAGTCGTCCACGAAATCGGCGGTAAACTCGCCCCAGCCTTCACTCTCGCCGCAGCCCACCCCGACATCCATCGAAGCCCACTTGAACACGCCATAGACGCGCTCGTAGCGTTCCATCAGGTCGGTAAGGAAATCTTCCGGGAATTCTTCCACAAGCAGGCTTCCATCCATCGCGATGAGTTCCTCTTCGGGCAATTCCTCGAAACGGCACTCGTACTCGTCGACCATCACGTCGTTGACGGTGTACCAGTCTCCCGTATCTTCGCTGGGCAGGTCAGCCTCCGGAAACTGCTCCATAATCTCGTCCCATATCTGGGCAAGTTCGGTGCGGCTCCCGATAAAGCGCATCAAGAATCTCGTTTCCATAAAGCCTCCCACCTTTGGCGCAGTTCACCCGCGCAGATCCCTACTTTTTGTCTTGCGGCACGAGCCTTTCCACAATGCGGAACAGGTCGTTGTAAATATCCAGAAAGTCTTCTACCCAAATCGGGTCGCGTTCACCCACCACCTGGAACGTTTCTTCGAGCGTATGGCGGGCATTGTACGGGCCCACAAGCGTGCCCGCGGGCTGCACGAAGGTACCGGAACGGTAATCGCTTGAGGCAAGGCGCGCCCTGTACGAACGGCGCAGGCGGGCAATCAGAGCGCCGCGGAGCGCAAGCAGTTCCTGGTGAGCGTCAAGAATGTTGTTTTCCGCAATCCACTTTTCCACCAGGTCCAAACGACGCGAGATGGCATCCCGTTCCATGGAAGGCACGAGCATCTTCTTGTCGGTAAGCGTTTTGCGAACCTGCGCGATTATACCCCGGAGCATGTCTGCATTCCAGAACATCATGGGGTTCTTTTCCATCGCGGAACTTTCTGCCACCTTCGGGGTATGCGTTTCCACCCAGCGCACTAGTTTATCCAAAACCATGCGTGCCTCGGGTTCGCGATCCACGGCGATGTATTCACCCGCGCGCGTCAGGAGATTTTCGGCATAGGCCATACGCCAATGCGGCATCGTCCCCGTCTTGCGGATAGAATCAATCGATCGCCTTATGGAATCAACGCGTTCCTGCATCAATGCTTCTCCAGTCTAAGCGGAGTAACGCCAATTTCTACGCGACGGTTGAGGCGGCGGTGTTCTTCGGTATCGTTCGGGTACTTGGGCTGGAATTCGCCGAAACCCGCTGCAAATATACGGTCGGAAGGGAACCCTTCCTTGATAAGCATCTTCACCACGTTCACGGCACGTTCGGTAGAAAGGTTCCAGTTCGTGTAGGTGGTAGACCCGCTGAACGGGATATCGTCGGTAAAGCCGCTCACCATAATCACGTCGCCCGTATCGAGCGCGTCGAGCAGGCCCTTGCTGATTCCCTTGATAACACCCTCGCCTTCCGTAGTGAGCTTAGCGCCGTTTGTCGGGAAAAGGAACGATGCCTGAATCTGAATCTTGCCGTCTTCGAGCGCGATAAGGCCCGCCTCGATAGAGGTCTGCAGGCTCTTCGCCAAAAGCGCATTGCGTTCGGCGGCAATCTTGCGCATTTCTTCCTGGCAGCTCAATACCTCTTCCTCGGTGCGGGTAAGGTCTTCCGCCTTCTGCTCCTTGAGGGTAGCCATGGCGACAAACGCAAGGATGAACAGCGACACGAGCGCGATGCCCAAGTCGGTATAGGCCATCCAGGGATTGCTGCCTTCTTCGCGACGTAAGCGCATACCTTAGCCCTCTGCCTTCGGGGTTGCCTGCCTTGCGGCGCGTTGCGTCTGCTCGAGGACCTCCAGGAGGATTTCCTGAGTCTTGACCGCGTTTTCCATAAGCACTTCGCTTGCACGCTCGTGGAACGCTTCCAGAGACTGGTTGAGGTGTTCCACAAAGTTCTCTTCGTCTTCGTGTTCGGCAGTATCGCCGCTGAGCTTTTCGAGAATCGTCTCGAGGCCCGCACGGAGCATCTCGAGGTTCGCGCTGAGTTCGCTCTGGTTCACGCGCATGAGTTCTGCCGTTTCCACGATGTTTCCGCCAAGCGCGTCGGTCGCTTCCTTCTCCTTCACCACGCGGTTGTCAATGCTCTCGGTAAGCGCCTTCTGGGCTTCAAGCAGCACGGCGGACGTATCGGAAAGTTTCTGGAACGCAGCGAGGATATCGGTCGAAAGCGCGCTGAGCTTTTCGGCAACGGACTGCGAAAGTTCGGCAGAACCCGCCTGCGCCTTCTCTGCCACCTGGAGAGCCACGTTCTTGAGCGTTTCGAGGCCTTCCTTCTGAGCATCCACATTCGCGCTCGTCTCGGACGCGAGTTTGTCCATAAAGGTTTTCCACTGGTCGTCGGACTGCTTGACCTGAGCGGCAACAGATTCGGCGATGTTCTTTACCGCGCCATCCATCGACTTCTCGGTAGATGCGGCAACGCCCGAAAGACCATCCTTCACGCTTGCAGAGATTGTATCCAGGCTAGAGTTCAGGCCAGAAGAAATCGCATTCAGTTTTTCGTCCAGCTTGGAAGGCAGGGATTCCACGGAGGCCTGGAGGTTCTTCATGTAGTCGTTCAGCGGATTGAGCGCATTAGCGACATCCGCACCCACAGTACCGCCCAGGTTGCCAAGCGTGCCTTCCAGTTTTGCAACCATCGAGCCGAGGTCAGAATTCAGCTTGGCGGTTGTCGAAGAAAGTTCCTCGCCCACCTTGGAAACAATACCATTCAGCCCCTGTTGTACAGAAGCGGCCACAGCGGACAGGTTCTTCTCGACAGAATCGAACAGGCGACCAAGTTCATCCTTGCTCTTCTCGTTCTCGCCCGCAGATTCGCCCTGCAGGCCAAGCGTAAGCGTATCGAGGCGAGCGATAAACGCATCGCGCGAATTCAGGAAAAGCCCGCGGGAAGCGCCGAGCACGAGGGCAGCAAACAGGCCGCAAAGGCTAGTACCGAAAATGCCCTTCATGTTGCCGAACAGCACCTGGATGGTATCGAGCGTGCCCTGCGTGGAGGAATTGTCGATAGCAACACCCGCAGTAGCGACAGAATACATGAGGCCGAAGAACGTACCCATAAGGCCGAGGAGAATCACCGTACCGCCCGAGCTGCGCGGAGTAGAAACCGTCGCATTGTTCGAAAGCACCTCGAACGCAATCGCGGAATCTAGACGCACGCCCTTGCCCATCAGGTCGCGGGCAAGCTTGAGGCGGCGCGCCACAATGCCTTCGCCGGCAACAGCATACATGCCCGACCTTTCGCAGGATTCTATCTCGGCTTCTTCGCAACGGATACTCTTGAGAGCAGAAAGCAACTTGAACTGGTCGATAAAGAACACTGCAAATATTGCCGCCATTATAATCCAGCCGAAGAGCGGGGCTCCGAAGTAGAGGGCGCCCGCAACCAGTACAAGCAGTCCGACGACGGTAAGAACCAGAATCGAGTTATATGCGTTCTTCATGTTTATCCTTAATTTTTAGCCTCGGCCGAGGCCGTTGTTTCAAACAAGTTCAATTGACCACGGGAGAACCCGCGGAGGAAAACAGACCACTTGTCGTGATACCAATCTATAATATAGAGTGTCAAGTCACGCGCGTAGTCACAAAATTCATCGGTAAAAGCGAGGAAGCCGTTCTCGTAGGCGTAGTGCGGGTTCCAGAACCTGCCCACATTACGCGCACAAGATGCGGCGCTGCGGTAATAGCGCTGCGGCCCCTTGCCCGTGAAGGCAAGCGCAAAGTGCTTTTTGGCAAGCACATTGAGCGAAGAACGCAACGACGTAATCATCGCGTTCTCCTTGTCGCGGAGCGAGGATTCCAGACACGGGAGCAACTTGGATACCGCATCCACGGCACTCTCGGAATGCCAGTACTTGCACAACTTTTCTTGCAGCTGCATCACGCGGCCGTGCATGCGCACGAACAGCGGTTCGGCATCGCTCACCAACAGGTGTATGGTCGCAGAATAGAAAGCGTTTATATCCTGCTTGTTGTTCTTGACCGTAAGGGCCCAGCCCTTCTCCTCGTCGTGATGGATAAAGTCGCCGCCTTCAAGCAGCAGGCGCAAGACCTCATCGGTCGAAAAGCGCTGCATCCACTTGGCACGGAACTCGTCATAAAGCTTGTTCGCCGCTTCGGCAATCTGCGGGAAGCTCGTATCCGCAAGTTTCCACGCCGTCTCGCTAAACGATATCTGCTCGGAATTGCCTACAGAAGGGTCCAGGTTGTTGAGCATCGCGTCTAGGTGTTCGAACAAGGCGATGGACCAGGTAACCATCATGGACTGCGAAAGTTCCGCCACCATAGACGAACGGTTCGGGCAGGCATTCAGGCGAATGCTTGCACCGGTCATCTTGCGTATGGAACGACGGAACGATTCTTCCACATCTACCCCTTAGAAACCAGTCTCTATGCGGTGCCAGACGCTCCGGCTTACGCGCTTGCCGCTACCCGCAAGTTCATCGGATTCCTTACGGACATCCGATTCGAGATTGTCCTTGATCATGGACTTGTCGCCATTGAAGTCCCCGCCCGCTTCCAGGTAGAGACCATAGACGTTGCCCGAAATCTTCGTGTCAGCAGAAATCACCTTGCCCGCACGGACAGAAAGCGCGAACCTGTTGCGCACGAAATCGCAACGCGCGAGAAACACCTCGGGAACGTCGTCGACCCAGAGGCCGTAGTAGTTGTTCACGAACTTCACGTTCTCGAAAATCCCGCGGGAACGGAATACCGTATTGCGGAATGCGTTTTCTACCACGAAGTTCTTGACCTCGAAGGGGCGGTTCGTCGAAACAAAATGGAGCCCGTTCCAGCTCTCGCTAGAATCGGCACTGCGGAACACGACCGGCTTGGACTCGCTCCCGAGGATATGCACCGGACCGCGGACCGTAATCTTCGCGTATTCACCCATGAGCACGGTAACCCCCGGCTCAATAAACAGCGTGTCGGCGGCAGAAATCACGATTCCCTGTTCAAGCACGTAAGGGCTGTCCTTCTCCGTCAGGCGGACCGCGCCGTTCTCCGGGTGCGGGAACGGCATGTCGCTCGCAATAACCGCGACTGCCAGCAGAAGCGTACCACAAATGACTTGCCTTAAACCGCACCTGAACATTAGAACTCGCTCCTCAGCTTGATTTTCTGGAGGATGTGCATGTCGGGAATGACGCTACCCGCAACGAGGTCCGTCACGTTCACGTGGCCCTGAAGGTCGAGATTCACCGTAGAGATAACGCCATGCGTCATATCGAACAGGATAGAACCCGTACCGACAATGAATCCCTTGCTTTCCATCTGCACGTTCGCGCTGGAATCTGCAACCTCGCGGTACTTGACGTTCATACCAATCTTTGCCATCTGGGCGCCATCGTGCATGAACACTTCCTCGAGCGTAAACGACTTGTAGACCGAGGTCGTCTTGCCGCTTTCGGGAATCTGCACCTCGCGTTCCCATGTGGAACCGACCTTCGTGGGGGTGCCCGGAAGAATCGGCTGCACCTTCATGAACAGCTTGAGCAGGTTGAGTTCCTCGGTACCCGGTTGGAGAGCCACGTCTTCGACAGCAGGTTCACTCACGGAACCGTCGGGAGCCATCTTGTACTGGAAATGCTGGGTGAGCAGGTACTTCTGGATGTAGAGGTAGTCTTCCACGGTACGCTTGTCGCTCTTGTACTCGACAGAATCAATTTTCATCTCGAAACGGCCCGAACCGTTGTCATAGGCAACCAGTTCGGAAAGCGTGGCCTGCACCTTCAGGTGCGTTTCCATCGCCTCGGGGACGGTTACGCCGGAATCGCTCGGGAGCATGGCATCGAGCGAGGATTCCAGGAAATACTTTTGGACGGGAGCGTTCTCGGTATTGAACGCCAGGGAAACTTCATTGCTATCGCAAGAACACAAGAAAAGGAGCGCCGCAGAAGAAGCGCAAAATTTGATAAAATTCATACCTTGAATGTAGTAAATAGTTGGCAGTTGGCTGCCCACAGAACTTAGTTCTGGGGGCCCTTGTTGCCAGAATCGCCCTTTTCAAGTCGCATCCGCTGGAAGAAGGCCTTCAGCAGGCCCAGGCACTCGTCAGCGAGCACTCCGCCCACAACTTCGACCTCGCGCTTGAGGGCGTTGTTCGAGATTACGTCTATGGTCGTGCCGCAACCGCCAAAGCGGGTATCCGGAGAGCCGTAGACCACGCGGGAAACGCGGCTGTTGAGGATAGCCCCCGCGCACATCGGGCAAGGTTCGAGCGTTACATACAAAGTACAGCCGTCCAGGCGCCAGTTTTCAAGCTTGCCCGCGGCAGTCCCGATGGAAAGGATTTCGGCATGGGCGGTGGCGTCCCTCAGCATCTCAATCTGGTTATGGCCCTTCCCTATCACCACGCCGTCCTTCACGATAACGCAACCGATGGGAATTTCCTTCTCATCGAAAGCCTTCTCCGCCTCGCGAAGCGCCATGCGCATATAACGTTGATCCAATTCGGAATTAGAATTTCGGATTTCGGAGTTTTTAGTAGAAAGTTCTTCCATATTCATTTGCTCCTAATTCATAATTCCGCATTCCTAATTCCTACAGCCCTCTCCCGTAGGCGCAGTAAGAGTCTTCTTGCATGTAGTCGCCGTCGTGGTAGTAAGCGGCTCGGGCGCGGCAGCCGCCACAGCGGTCGTTGAACTTGCACTTGCCGCAGGCACCGGAATAGGCCTTGGTGCGGAGCTTCTTGAACACATCCGCATTCGCCCAGATTTCGTCGAAAGGCGTGTCGTGCACATCGCCAGCCTCTTCCATCATGTAGGCGCAGGGGCGCACCTTCCCGATGGGGCTTACGATGCAGTAGTCGATACCGGCAAGGCAGCCACGGCTGTAGCGGGTCTTGATATCCAATTGGTCTGCAATGCGCAGGAACTGCGGAGCGCAGGTGGGTTTGACGGGGATACCGAGCGTGCGGCTCTTTTCCATAATCTTGCGGAGCAGGCCTTCGTATTCGGCAACGCGCAGGGCGTGGCCTTCAATTTCCTTGCCGCGACCCACGGGAATCAAGAAGAAAATCTGGTGGTTCACCGCACCGATTTCCTTGACCCAGTTCATGATGTCAAAAATTTCGTTCTGGTTCCAGTCCATGATGGTCGTGTGGATTTGGAACGGGAGGCCCGCCGCCTTGCAATTCTCGATGCCCATCATCGTGAGTTCGAAGGCGTTCGGGAGCCCGCGGAAGTCGTTGTGGCGCTTAGGGTCGATACTGTCGATGCTGATGCCCATCGCCATGGCGCCCGCCTTCTTGAGTTCAAAGGCCAGGTCGTGCGTGATGAGCGTGCCGTTGGTGCCGAACACCGGGCGAAGTCCCTTGCTCGAGGCGTGTGCCACCAGTTCCACGATGTCCGGGCGGGTCATCGGCTCGCCACCGCTAAAAATCATGATCTTGAACCCCGCCTTCGCGATTTCGTCAATCAGCTTGAGGGCCTCCGGCGTCGTGAGTTCTGCAGCCTTGTTCTCGCCCGCGTCCTGGTAGCAGTGCTTGCAGGTCAGGTTACACTTGTTGGTGGTCATCCAAGATACTATCATATTTACCTAAAATTGAGTGGTCGTTGCGCAAACGGCAATAACTAGAATCCAAAGCCGTCAACACCGGCGAGCAAGTCGTCGCAAGATTCTTCTGCGGAATCTTCCTCGTAGAAATAGGCCGTGTATGGCACACCGCTAAGCTTACCTTCACACACCTTCTTTGCGCCACCAGGGCAAACGGAACCCAGCGTGCCCGCATTCTCGATAGATTCAAGAGCCTTGGCCATCTCGTTCGCCTTACCGCAGGCACTCTCAATCTTGGCCTGGTCAAAGGATTCCGCACAAATGTGAATGTTACCGAGAACGCCAAGATCGAGGTCGACGTTGCAAGAATACGTGCTCTCGGGTGCGCTCGAGGAATCGTCATCGCCACAGGCAGTGAAAACAGCGGCAGCGGCAACCAGCAGTCCAACCAAAACCTTCTTCATATCCAATCCTTTGTTAAAGACTCTTTGCCCAAATATAAAAAAAGACCCGGACAAAGCCGGGTCCCAGTTTCGTTCAACAAGCCTTACTTCTTGGCAGCCTTCTTGAGCGCCTTCATGTAGTACTCGTCATCGTCCGGTGTGAAGCCGTAATCGTCTTCGTCATCGTAATCTTCTTCATCCGAGAGAAGTTCTTCACAAGTAGCTTCATTAGCGGCAGAGGTGTAGAAGAAGAACGTTCCAGTAATGCCGTCGCTCGTGCCAGTGCAGGTCTTCACAGCGCCACCCGGGCAGCCAGAACCGATAGTGCCTTCGCCCAAGCCCATGGATTCTTCCTTGACGTCTCTGCACACATCTGCGACAGCAGCGTCGGAAGATTCCGTACATGCATAGCTGACACCCAGAACCTTGATTTCACAAGAAGTGACATCGGAGGTATCAGAGGATTCACAGGCTGTGAAAAGAGAAGCTGCAGCGAAAGCTGCAGCCGAGGAGGAGAAGTTTTTTCATAATTACGTCCTTTTTTTTTCGTGTGTATAGAATATAATAAAAAAAAACTTAACAAACGTTAAAAAATTTGTTTTTTTTGTTGTACAAGACGAAAACACTCTAAAAAATTTTCAAAAAACGGCAAAAAAAACTATTTTTTACGCGTTAAAAAACAATAATCAAAGGTTTTCATGAATAGAAGAATCGTCATTACCGGCCTTGGCGCCGTGGCCCCCGTAGGCAAGTCCGTCCCCGACATGTGGAACTCCATCCGCGAGGGCAAGTGCGGGATAGGCCCCATCACGCTGTTCGACGCCAGCAACTGCCCGGTGAAGATTGCCGCAGAAATCAAGGACTTCAAGCCCGAGGAACACGGGATAGACCCGAAGGAAGCCCGCCGCATGGCACGCTTCACGCAGTTCCTGATGGGGGCAGCGAACGAGGCCGTCCAGGATGCGGGGCTCACCCGCGAAGAGCTCGCCGCCGATACCACGGGCATCGTCGCCGGCAACGGCCTTTCGGGAATGGATGTGCTCGACGAGACGTACAACAAGTATATCGAAGGCGGCAAGCGCAGGGTTTCGCCGCTTGCCATGCCGGAACTCATCCCGAACGAGGCGTGCGCGAACGTTTCCATCGCCCTCGGGATTACGGGACTCGCCCATACCGTCTGCACCGCCTGTGCCTCCGGCACCGACGCCATCGGGGTCGCCCTGGACGCCATCCGCAGTGGCAGGCTCGACGTGTGCCTTGCCGGCGGTTCCGAGAGCGGGATTACGGAATACTCCATCAAGAGTTTTGCGGGCATGCACGCCCTCACCGACAAGTTCAACGACGACCCCACGAAGGCGTCGCGCCCGTTCGACAAAGACCGGAGCGGCTTTGTCATGGGCGAAGGCGGTGCCGTAATGGTGCTGGAAGAACTCGAGCACGCAAAGGCCCGCGGGGCAAAGATCTACGCGGAACTTGCGGGCTATGGCGCCTCTGCGGACGCATACCACATCACGAGCCCGCGCCCGGGTGGAGAAACCTGCGCGAAGGCCATGACCCGCGCCCTGAAGGATGCCGGAATCGCGCCTACCGACGTGGACTACTACAACGCGCACGGCACCTCGACGCACCTGAACGACCTCACCGAGACCCAGATGCTGAAAATCGCGCTCGGTGAACACGCCTACAAGATCAAGGTGTCTAGCACCAAGAGCATGACGGGCCACTGCGTGGGCGCCGCCGGCGTCATCGAGGCCATCATCTCGACACTCGCCGTGCAGAACTCGTTCTACCCCGCGACCATCAACCTCGACAACCCCGACCCGGAATGCGACCTCGACTACGTGCCGCACAAGGGCATCGAAGGGAATATCGAAGTCGCCGTTTCCGCATCGCTCGGGTTCGGCGGCCACAACGGCGTGGTTGTCATCAAGAAATTCAAGGAATAGAGCAAGTTTTGCGCTTTTCCAGGCCAAATTATGTATTTTTCGGTTAGAGTGCGGGCATTGTACCGCACCGAACCAAGGAGTGGACCATGTCCGACTGGCTGTTTAAATCGTGGCTCAAGATTTCCGCACTGACGGCAATCCTGTTCTTCTTTTATCATCTTTTCATTTCTCAGAAACTCGAGGAAGAATCCTTCACCTCCAACAAGGACAAGTAGGTAACCCCATGGAACAGAACAAGGACATCCTCGACATCCAGGCAGCCGAAGCGAACCAGCACAAGAAGAAAAAGTTCATCTTGTGCTACCACAGCTTCAGCGCGACAAACTTCAAGAGGGCCCGCACGCAAATTCGCAAACTCGCGGACGCCGCGGGTGCGCCTATCAGCATCGCAGTCGTGCCCTCCATCGGGGCCGTGCCCGAATCCGAGGCGGACGAATTCCGCGAAGAACTCGAGAAGTTCGTGCAGGAAGGCTACGAGATTATGCTCCACGGGGCACGCCACCGCGCCGACCTCTTTATCAAGCGTAGCCTGCAGGGCAAGTTCGCCCTCTGGATTTCGAACAACGAGGCCGAATTCGCAGGCCTGAACGAGCGACTCACGCAGACGCTCCTCAAGCGTAGCCTCGCCCTCTGGAACGCCCACGGCACCGAGAAGCCCTCCGGGTTCATTCCGCCCATCTGGTTCGGCAACAAGTACCTCAAGAACCTCGCCCTCGACATCTTCGACTACTACGAGGATTACCACGGCATCTACCAGAAGACGGAAAGCGGAATCAAGAAGACCAAGTCAAGGCCGCTCAGTTTTTCCATCTACCCGCCCGCAATGCTCGGAATCGTGCAGACCTACGCCTGCCTCCGCATGCTCCTGCCGGGTGGCACGCACCGCCTGGTGTTCCACGACAAGGATTTCAGGACCATCGGCGAAAAACGTATTCTGAACATGGTGCGCTACGTTTCCACCATGCGAGAAAAAATCATGTACAGGGATCTCTAAAACCAATACGACAGGATTCGAACATGATGTTAAGCAAGTTTCTTTCCCGTATCGAATTCGATTCGTACGAGGACCTCTACAAGAATTTCAAGATAACTATCCCGGAAGACTTCAACTTCGCCTACGACGTGGTTGACGAATACGCGAAGACCGAACCCAAGCGCGAAGCCCTCGTGTGGTGCGACGACAACGACGAAGACCACATCTTTACGTTCAAGGACCTCTCGCTTGCCTCCATGCGCACGGCGAACTTCCTCTGCGAACAGGGAATCAAGAAGGGCGACCGCGTGATGCTCATCCTGCGCCGCCGCTACGAGTTCTGGTTCTTCCTCCTGGCGCTCCACCGCATTGGCGCGATTGCAATACCCGCGACGAACATGCTCGCCGAAGAAGACCTGGAATACCGTTTCAACGCGGCCGAAATCAAGATGGTCGTGAGTTACGACGAACCCTCGCTGCAAAAGGAAGTGGACAAGGCAAAAACAAAATGCCCGTCCGTCGAAAAGCTCGTGACCGTAGGCCAGACCGCCCGCCAGAACTGGGTGAGCTTCTACGACGACTACGAAATCTACCCCGCGAAGTTCCCGCGCCCGCAAGGCGAAGAGGCGACCCACAACGACGACATCATGATCGTGTACTTCACGAGCGGTACGAGTTCGAACCCGAAGATGGTGGCGCACACGTTCACCTACCCGCTCGGCCACATCGTGACGGCAAAGTACTGGCAGCACGTAGTGGACGGGGGCAGGCACCTCACCGTCGCGGAGACCGGCTGGGCCAAGGCCCTCTGGGGCAAGATTTACGGGCAGTGGATTGCGGGTAGCGCAGTGTTCACCTACGACATGAAGGTGTTCATCCCGGGCAAGCTGCTCGAGAAGATGGCGGAATACAAGGTGACCACGTTCTGCGCGCCGCCCACCGTCTACCGCTACATATTGCACCACGGACTGAGCCGTTACGACCTTTCGAGCCTCCAGTACTGCACCACCGCAGGCGAATCGCTCAACACCGACATCTACAACAAGTTCTACGAGCAGACGGGAATCCGCTTGCAGGAAGGCTACGGCCAGACGGAACTCACGCTTACCACAGGCAACTTCGGGTTCACCGAACCGCGTCCGGGTTCCATCGGCATGCCCTCCCCGGGCTACCGCATGGAAATCGTGGATGCCGAAGGCAAGCCCTGCGCCACCGACGAGGTGGGCGAACTCATCATCAAGATTGACCAAGGGAAACCCTTCGGCATGTTCGGCGGCTACTACCGCGACCCGGAACGCACCGAGAAGGTGTTCGAGGGCGGAGTCTACCATACAGGCGACACCGCCACCCGCGACAAGGATGGATACCTGTGGTTCGTGGGCCGCACCGACGACCTCATCAAGAGTTCGGGTTACCGCATCAGCCCCTTCGAGGTGGAAGAAGTGCTCCACAAGCACCCCGCCGTCCTTGAAGTAGCGGTAACGGGCGTCGAGGACAAGGACCGCGGCCAGGCCGTGAAAGCGACAGTCGTCTTGAAGAAGGGCTACGAGGCATCGAAGGAACTCGCGAAAGAAATGCAGCTGTTCGCGAAGAACGTCGCGGCCTCTTACAAGAGCCCGCGCATCATCGACTTCGTGACGGAACTGCCCAAGACGATTAGCGGAAAGATTCGCCGCGCCACCATCCGCGACAAGGATGCCGAAGCGCAAAAGGCGGATGCTTCGGCAAGCTCAGCAACCGAAGCAACGCAAAATGCAGATGCTTCGACTGACAACAACACAGAAACTTGAAAAAATCCCCACCTTGGTGGCCATGCGCACTAAACAACAAGTTGTTAAGTGCTGTCCGCCCGCCTACGCGGGGATGACAAGTCGATGCAAGGCTCTAGCGGCGCAGAATTCTAAAGAGTCTTGAAGACTTTCCTGGCGGCATCGACGGTACGGTCAATGTCGCTTTCCGTATGCGCGGCACTCACGAAGATTGCCTCGAACTGGCTCGGGGCAAGGTAGATGCCCTCATCTAGCATCCCGAGGAAGTACCTGCGGAAGAGTTCCAGGTCGGATTTCTGCACGTCGGCAAAGCACGTGACCGGGCCTTCCGTAAAGAAGATGCACCCCATGGAACCCACCTGATTTGCAGCCAGCGGGATACCCGCAGACTTTGCCGCATCCTGGAGGCCCGTAATCAGGCGCTTGGTCATCGCTTCGGCGTGAACGTAGTACTCCGGGTGAGTATGCAGTTCACGCATAGTGGAAAGCCCCGCCGCCATCGCGACCGGGTTACCCGAAAGCGTACCCGCCTGGTATATACCGCCGAGCGGTGCAATCTGCTGCATCACGTCGAGTCGGCCGCCGTATGCACCTACGGGCATACCGCCGCCGATAATCTTCCCGAAGGTCGTGAGGTCGGGCTTGATGCCATAAAGGCCCTGCGCGCAGTGGATACCCACGCGGAAACCCGTCATGACCTCGTCCACAATCAGGAGCGCACCGTGCTTCTTGGTTTCTGCGGAAAGCGTCTGCAAGAATTCTGGCTTCGCGGGCACCACGCCCATATTCCCTGCCACAGGCTCCACGATGACACCAGCGATTTCGTCGCCAATCTTGTCGAAAAGTTCCTTCACGCCCGCCACATCGTTGTACTGGAGCGTGAGCGTGTACTTCGCGAGGTCCGCCGGAACGCCCTTGCTGCTCGGCTTGCCCGTCGTGAGCATGCCCGAGCCTGCCTTGATGAGCAGGCTATCGCTATGGCCGTGGTAACAGCCCTCAAACTTCACAATCTTGTCGCGACCGGTAAACCCGCGGGCAGCACGGATGGCGCTCATCGTCGCCTCGGTCCCGCTGTTCACCATGCGAATCATCTCCACACTCGGCACGAGGCTCATCACGAGTTTTGCAAGTTCGGATTCGAGCCCGCACGGAGCCCCGAAACTGAGGCCGTTCTTCGCCGTTTCTGCAACAGCACTGATTACCGCGTCGTGCGCATGCCCCAGGAGCATCGGGCCCCAGCTGCCCACGTAATCGATATAGTCGTTGCCGTCCACATCGTAGATGTGGCTACCCTTCGCACGGGCGATAAACGGAGGAGTGGCCCCCACGTTACCGTAGGCACGCACCGGGCTGTTCACGCCACCGGGCATCAGGTTCTTGGCTTCGGCAAAAAGTTTTTCGCTCAAGGAGTGGTTCATACCAAGCCCTTCTCCAGCGCTTCCTTCGCGTGGTAGGTAATAATGATGTCAGCACCGGCACGCTTCATTGCAAGCAGGTTCTCGCGGATGATGGAATTCTCGTCAATCCAGCCCATCTTCGCGGCAGCCTTCACCATCGAGTACTCGCCGCTCACGTTATAGACCGCGACAGGCACGTCGCTCATCTCGGCCGTTGCACGCAGCACGTCGAGGAAGGCAAGCCCGGGCTTCACCATCACGATGTCGGCACCTTCCTCGATATCGAGGGCCACCTCGCGCATAGCCTCGCGACCGTTGCGCACGTCCATCTGGTAACTCTTGCGGTTACCGAAATGCGGGGCAGAATCCGCCGCATCGCGGAACGGACCGTAGTAGGCGCTTGCAAACTTCGCGCTGTAGGCCATAATCGGGGTGTTCGCGAATCCGTTCGCATCCAGCTTTTCACGGATTGCTGCCACGCGGCCATCCATCATGTCGCTCGGGGCAACCATGTCGGCACCCGCACGCGCGTGCGAAACCGCAGTCTTCGCCAGGAGTTCGAGCGTCGGGTCGTTATCCACGTCGCCGTCCTTAATAATCCCGCAATGGCCGTGGCTCATGTACTCGCAGAGGCACACGTCCGTAATCACGTAGAGCGCAGGGAACTTCGCCTTGATGGAGCGCACCGCACGCTGCACAATGCCATCGTCGTCGTAAGCCGAAGTCGCCATCTCGTCCTTGGAATCGGGAATGCCGAACAGGAGGATGGACTTGATGCCCGCGATGACGCAGGATTCGAGTTCCTGGAGGATTTCATCGATGGAGAACCGGAACTGGCCGGGCATCGACGGGATTTCTTCCTTGACGCCCTCCCCCTCGACCACGAACATCGGGTACACGAGGGAATCGGGATTCACTGCGGTTTCCGCAACCATGTTGCGGATTGTTTCATTCTTGCGTAAGCGACGAGGACGGATAATCATAGTATCAAAAATATAAAAAAGTTCATCTCTTCTTGAATTTGAAAGGAACCGTTACCTTAGATTCAAAATCAGCCTTTTCGAATGTCCAGGTAGCAAGTTCATCACAAATAGCCTTGTCAAATTCCTCATTTTCGGAATTCGAGGATTGCTTTTCCACCTTCGTAACCTTGCCATCCGCGTCTATAGTGAATTTCACAAAGACCTCAATCTGAACTGGTGCATCGGGATGTTCAGGGTTCTTGACATCCTTTAGACGGGGCAAAAGCTTTGCGAACTTTTTGTGGATCTTATCCATCAGCGGCCGATTCTTTGAAACGACATCGCGTACACCTTTAATAGAGCGAGACCCCTTCCCCACAACCATTTCTATTTGAGAAATAGGCTTATACGCAGAAAAAGAAAGGTGCGAATCCGTAATACGCAGCCAGCTTGTATTGCAGCGATGCTTTATACTTTCACGCAAATCAATTTCTTTTTTACTGTATTTTTTGAGTTGCAACTTTCTATACACCTCGGCACCAAATTCCTCATGCCTTGCCAGGAGACGAATCTTGGTAAACCCGGCCGCCTTTAACTTACCGAGAAACTTCTTGTATTTATAGATGCTTTCGTCCTGATAAGGGAACGAGAAATTCAGTTCGTTCTGGTCCAACTTCCCTGCGTTATTCTTGCGCAGTTCCTTCAAAAAATGGACAACGGAATCGGGCGATGCCTGAAAGACATTATAGACCCTAGCCCAGACAGGGCGCTCGCGAGTCGTATCACTCGTAAAGATTCGGGTGTTTAAAACATCAACGGTCGTTACAGAAAATGGCTGGTTGTACTTCACGACAAAATAGCCGTCTAGGACAAGGACGTTCATGCCGTATGTATTGGCTTCACAAAACTTCTTGTTGATACGCAATTTTTCTGCATCTTTTGCGATTGTTTCAAAAATATCCTCAAAGCCATCAGGAAGACGAGTCGCTTCCGTAGGACGCGACACCTGTGCAAACAGAGCAACATTCAATAAAAGAATCGCAAAAACTAGGCGCACCATAGCCTATATATACAAAAGAATAGAACGAAAAATTACTTGCCGAATTCCCGTTCGACCTGTTCGAGGCCTTCGGCCCATTCGGATTGGATTTTCTGCTTGAGTTTCTTGGCAAGTGAGGGGGCGCGGCCCTGCGTGGAGACGGTCACGGCGATGTTTTCGCCGAAATCCATGCGGGCGGGCACGATAAAGTCTCCATCGAGGTAATCACAGGCGTTGTTGACCAGAATGCGGCGGGCACGGGCATCGTTGCTGACCCGTGCATTGACAGCGGGCTTGTCGGTGCAGATAAAGACCATGAAGATTCCGCGAAGGTCGAGCGGTTCGTAGGGACGATTTTTCAAGACGATAGACGGGATCGTGGTAAATTCAGGATCGATTTGCGGGGCGACAACGGTAATGTGCGCGCCTGTCGGGAGGAGCGTCTTGACCTTGCGCAGTGCAATGCGGCCACCGCCCACAACGAGAACGTTACGGCCTTCGAGATTCAGTTCGATGGAGAAAAGGTTTGATGTGTGAGATGTGGAATGTGTAGTGTGCAATGTGGAATTTGACGACTGACGTACAGTTTCCTTCTGAGCATTGCGGATGCCGGCGACGACCATGTCGGAGAATTCCTTCCAGTCGCCGAGGCAGGGCATAAGCGTTATAGGAATCTGCGGAAATTCCTCCTGTAGCTTAGCGACCACGCGGGGAACGTCGTTTTTCGTATGCTGGCCGTTCAAAAGCAGGAACGGCAGGAGCGTCACCGATTCCACATCTTCGCGGAGGAGCGTGCGCAGGTCGTTTTCCAAATCGAGCAAGCTCGTGCTTGCCACACGCGTACCGGGCAAATCATGATGAAGTTTGTCCAAAATACCTTCGAAGCCCTTGTAGGCCCCAGGCAAAATGCAATGATGCGCAATAATCAGGATAGCTTTCATACAATGTGGAGTGTGAGGTGTGGAATGTGAGATTAGGATTCTTTTTTGTAATGCTCCACAATCTTTTTTACGAGGGAATCCATCGTCGTCTCGTCGGAGGTGACCGTTTCAAAGCCGTGCTTGCGGGCGGCAGATTCAGTCATGCGGCCGATGCAGAATGCGAGACGGGGAGAACAAGAAGCAGGCGTAGTCAAAGATTCTCTATTAAGATCCTTCGACTCCGAGCTACGCTCTCCTACCCAAAGGGCATAACTGCCACTAAGGGGCGAAGCCCCTAGTGTCGTATAGCTCAGGATGACACTGCAGAAATTTTCGACGGCGCTGGTGCTCGCAAACACGACGGCATCGGCGCCGACAACGGCCTCGCGTTTCCATTCGGGGAGTTCAGCGACCGGGAGCGTTTCGTAGACCACCCAGCGGGTCGCCTGCGGGAGCAGTTTGAGCAGGGTATCGTCAGCGAGATTGCCCTGCAGGAGGAGAATGCGGGATTCAATGAGATCCTTCGACTCCGAGCTACGCTCTCCGCTCAGGATGACACGTTCCTCCTTGTTAACCACATCACGTAACAAACGACCTAGTCCTTCGCCGGTGTGGTCTTCGGGCACGTAGTCGCAGCGGATGCCGTATTCAAGCAACTTCTTTTCGGTAATTTTGCCGACGCTCGCAATCTTCTTGCCGGCAAGCACGCGCACGTCGTAACCTGCGGCGAACAGCTGCCTGAAGAAACTTTCCACGCCGTTCGTGCTCGTGAAGGCGAGGATGTCGAAATTCGCGAGGGCATTGAAATCGGCTGAGGAGATCCCCGCCTTCGCGGGGATGACAGATGAAGTCGCGGGGATGACATCCCTGGTTTCAATCATCGGAGTTTCGATGACTTCGGCGCCGAGGGCCGTGAGGCGTGCGGTAATCCCGCTGGCCTGCTTTGCGGCACGGGTCACCACGAGGCGCTTGCCGGCAAGAGGCAAGTTCTTTTTCCACGCAAGCGTGTTCCCGAGTTCCACGACGCCACCCATAATCGTAATCGCGGGGGCAGTCACGTTTTCGCGGGCAATCGTCTCCCCCGCAGTCTCGAGCGTCGCCATGACGGTGCGCTGGTACGGGGTCGTGCCCTTCTCGATAAAGGCGAGCGGAGTTTTCGGGTCCTTCCCGCATTCCATAAGCCGGCGGGCAATAAAATCCATGTTGGCGACGCCCATCAGGAATATGAGCGTGCCGGGGCACTTCGCGAGAGTCTCGAAGTCAAGAGAGAGATTGCCATGGATTCTATCGCCTTCGGCTCCAGAATGACTGTCACTCTGGAGCGCAGCAATACGGTCCACTTTATCTGCACGCTCATGCCCGGTGATGATGTGAAAACTCGTCGCAATCCCGCGATGGCTTACAGGTATGCCCGCATACGCAGGCACGGAGATAGCAGACGTAATGCCCGGAACCACCTCGAATTCGACACCGGCAGCAACAAGTTCCAAAGCCTCCTCGCCGCCACGCCCGAACACGAACGGGTCGCCGCCCTTGAGGCGCGCTATCACACCGCCGGGAAATTCGCAAGCAAATTGCACCAGGAGTCTGTTGATTTCGGACTGCTTGACCTTATGGTGCGTCGGCATCTTGCCCACGTCCACCATCTTGGCCTTCGGATTGCACATGCCAAGAATTGCAGGCGAAACCAGGCGGTCATAGACCACCACGTCGGCCTTTTCCAGAATTTCCTTGCCACGGAGCGTCAATAGCCCGGGATCGCCGGGACCTGCACCGATTAAATAAACGGTTCCTTTCATCGAGTGTAAAAATAGAAAGTTACAGGGAATCAGCGCGCAAGCTGTTCGCGGATTTTACCCGCAAGAGCAATTCCCGCCTCGCGGGCCTGCGTCACAGCATTTTCAAACGAATCGCCCATACCGGATTCAAGCGCGCCAAACTGCACGCCATGTTCCGCACGAAGCAACCGCTGTGGAGATTCGTCCCAGTAGATGCCGTGGATTTTCATAACCTGCTGGCAGCCTTCCTCCCCGCCATGGATTTGCGAATCGTTCGCAAATTCGTCTTTCCCTGCCGGAGAAACGAATTCGGCGAAACTCGCCACCGGGAACTGGCAGCCCGCATTGAGCGCCTTGAGGAAGGCCATCTCGGCAACCGCGATACAATAGGTGGGAACGTCGTTCACACGGGAGAGGATTGTCTGGATTCTATCGGTCGCAAGGCTCCCTCCAGAATGACAATCGGACAAAGTCTCAATCGCGAGGATTCCCTGGCCAGATGCAGGCAAAACTTTATCGGTATCGAAGTATTCCGTCACCTGGTCTGCAAGGCCCATGCGCTTGAGGCCTGCAGCCGCCAGCACGACTCCGTCAAGTTCATCAAGTTTCGAGAGGCGCGTCTGGATATTCCCGCGGATGGGCACGTATTCCAAGTCCGGACGGAGCGCCTTGAGCTGCACCACCCTGCGGATGCTGCCCGTACCGACGCGGGCACCCGAGGGCAAGTCCATAAAGTGCACGCCGTCTGCACCCTCGCGGGCAATAAACGCATCGCGCGGGTCTTCGCGCTTGAGGACAGCGGCCAGCCTGAATTCCGGCAAGACTTCTGCCGGCATGTCCTTCAGGCTGTGGACCGCAATATCGGCACGACCTTCAAGCAGGGCGACTTCGAGTTCCTTGATGAACACGCCCTTGCCACCGAAACTCGCAAGGGACTTGTCGAGCCTTCGGTCGCCCTCGGTCGTCATCGTCACGAGTTCGTAAGTAAGGTCCGGGTTCGCCGACACGAGGGCGTTGGCGGCAAGCGTAGTCTGCGCCACGGCAAGGGCGCTCTTGCGCGTCGCAATCCGCAGCGGGCGCACATCTCCGCCCTGCGAAAAAACGGCATTATTCATCGCTTGCCTCCAGACACTTGAGGAACACCTTCACGTCTTCGGGAGAATTGCCCGCCTTTACCTTGTACAGGTAATCGTTCGCCATCTTCTTCGCAAAGCGTTCGTACATCATGCGGATGCGTTCGCGTTCATTTTCCGGCAAGTCGGGCATCGAGCGCAACAGCTTTTCGGATTCCTCGTTCGCGGTTGCAACCATCCTGTCGGCATGCACGCGGATATCCTTCGAAACCTCGTCCATGCGGTACCACTGCAAGAACTCGTCCAGACCTTCCTTCAAAATTTTCTGTGCGGCCTCAAGTTCCACCATGCGCAGGCGGCGATTCTCCGAAACAATCTTTTCGAGGTCATCGACGCACACGTACTGCACACCGGGAATTTCGCCAATGGAGGCTTCCGCATTGCGCGGGCTACCGAGGTCAATGATTAGACGCTTGGATTCTATCGCTCCGCTAGCTGCGGAGCCTGCCCTGAGCTTGCCGAAGGGCTCAGAATGACACTCTGACAAAGCGTTCTCGAATTCATCCTTCGTGATAAGGGGTTCCTGGCAGATGCTGCACAGTACGACAACATCGCACTTGCCCAGCACCTTGTAGCGGTCCTCGAGTTTTACGGGGGTGAGCACGTCCGCAAACTTTTCGGCATTCGCGAAAGTCCTGCTGCTCGCGAAGATGTTCGTGGTGTATTCCTGCACGTATTTGAGCATCAGGGAACCCATCTCGCCTAGACCCACGATATACACGGAGCGGTTTTCGAGGTCATCGAACGTGCGCTGCACCTGCTTCATCGCCAAAAACGGGATGTTGCAGCTGAGCTTGCTCAGGTTTGTTTCTGTCTTGATGCGCTTGGTTGTGTGGATTGCACCCTGGAACAACTTGTTGAGGCTGTTGCCCGTCGCATGCAGGCTGTGCGCCGTCTCGTAGGCACGGCCAATCTGGTGCAGAATCTGGTCCTCGCCCACCGCTACCGAATCGAGCCCCGCACACACGTTCATCACATGATGCGCAACGTCATCACCCGCCTTGAAGTAAAAGAACTTCGCAAAATCCTCGAACCTTTGCCCCGCAAGCTTGCACACGTACTGCACGAGTTCCGCCTCGGCAATTTCCCTGTCCGATGCCACGTAGACTTCGGTACGGTTGCACGTCGCAAGAATCAGGAGTTCGTCAAACGGAGAATGGCCGAGCGCTTCCGTCTTCACATCCATCGGGATGTAGAACTTTTCGCGGACTGCGATTTCGGCCACCTTGTGGCTCATGCCTGCCATGTAGATTTTGCGCATGGCCCAAAGATAGAAAAAGAGGCTAGACTATTTGCAGGTTCCCAAGCGGCCGATGGAATAGAATACGAAATCACCCGTAGAACCGGCTACGCCTTGGTACTTTAGCTTGATTGCAGCTGTCTTTCTAAGTACAGAATCAATTACAACCGTTTTACCCCAACCGACCTCTTGCTTAAATTTAGACCAAGGGTAGTCAATGGTAGTCATATTTGCCGAGCGTGCAACGGATGCCTTATAGTTATTGTATTCCGTAACTGTGGCCTCATCTTCTACTTGCAATTCTATTGCAAAATTCAAGTTGGATGAATAGACCAGGCAGATTCCGTCCCAACGGGAGATATTCGTGCCCTCCTGATCTCCGCTCACAAGATTAAAGCCCAAGCCGACATAAGGGTAATCATAGCCAGCACCTATCATAACAGTACCCTTGATTCCTTGATACGCTTCAGTGAGTGGGCCGAAGAAATTATCATATTCATTCACCGAGACATCGGGCGGATAAGAGATAGAAGACGTACCGTAGTCGTTAGCATCATTGAATTCAAACCAGTAACCGGCTGTTTCATCATCAGAGCCTGTTTCAACCTTGCCTTCCGTATCCGTAGGTCCGCACCACAGGTCACCACAGGGAATTTTACTGGATAAAGATGGTTGAACTGACGACGGGTTCTGTACCGGAGCAGTTTCTTCAACCGTATTCTTGTATCCGAAACTTACCGAGGGACATTCAACAGAGCTAGCCATAGGCTTACTATTACCATACGTACTCAAAGCTGTGGAAACCGTACCACCAAGTAAAGCGTTCTGTGCAGTTCCGTTCAGTTGAAGCTCCGCCCACCAGACACCCTCCTTTTGATAAACACTGTAGGATTCTATGAACATGTTTTCGTAGTATCCCGTTAGGCGTTCAACCTTATCCGGCATGTTTGCACAATTTACGAGAGCGTAGGAAATCGTTGGGAAATTGGACGCCGTATTGTAATACAGCCGCCCACCCACCTCGATAAGGTTTCCCCTGTTCACTTCACAGGTACATCCCGAGAAGAAAATGAGTTCCGACGGATCATTTGTTTGACTATTTTCGTACATAGCATTTAGATTATCCGCGCGTTCTTGCTGAATATCCTCAATTTCAGCCACATAGTCCGTACAGGCAGTCATCATGGCTGCGGAGAGCATCACAACAGACAAACGAATCTTTTTCATATTCACCTCGACACTCCTGCCTTAGAAAACAAATGAAAGACCAACACCGACTGCACCGATAATCGCGAAGCTCACACCGATTGTACGATTTCGTTGGTAATCCTGCACGGCCTTCTTGCTTTCTTCATAGCCGGTGCTACCATTTTCAAACGCATCCCTTTCATCCTTCGCCTTCTTGTTGAACACGTACGCAATGGCGACACCGCCCGCAAGTACGGCTCCCGAAATCGCAAGCGGAATCCAGTGGATAGACTTCTTCTTGCCTTCACCTCCAGCGGCATCACTTGCCGCCTCGGCAGCAGAAGCCTCGGCAGCGGCTGTTTCATTGTTTTCTTCGGCGATGGCACGTTCAAGTTCAGCAATTCCCTGCTTGTACGTAAGGGAGTCTTCGGCCGTCATGACTTCGGATTCTTCGTGAACTTCCGTCTTGACAACTTCATCGGGCAACTTTTCCTCGTCCCAAGCCCAGCGGCCAACCATTTCCATCTTCTTCAACTTCTTGAAGACTTCCTTGCCATGGAACTTCTGGATTTCGGCATCCTTGGGCTGGTTCAGAACGGCCTTCTTGTTCTTGATATCGAAGAGGAGGTTCGACTGCTTCTGGTCAGCGTCGATGGTCTTTTCGAAAAGGCGCACGCCGTTCAGGTAGTAAGCGCCACTCACCGGCCTACGCATATCTATGCGGAGCATAAGCGTCTTCTTGTTCAGCATGAATTTCACGTTCGAGCCCGCCTTCTTCAAGGAATCGTTCTTTACCTTCAACGTGGCGATAAACATCGGGGCAAATTCCGACCCGGACTGGCGAACCACGATAGGGCCGCACTTTTCAATCCAGAGGCTCGCTAGGCGCTGTTGCTGTTCCACACGCGCCGGGTCATAGGAAAGCGAGAAGATGTATTCGGCATCAAAATCGCCATCGAAGTTGATGGGTTCCAGGTACACGTTACCGCGAAGGCGGAGCAACTGTTCACGGCTAATGATAATGCTGGTCAACGCTTCGGAGCAGCTCGCCAACTGGCGGGTACGTTCCTCAAGGGTGGTCGCCATGCGCATGGAACCGAGCCTGACCTCGCCCGTCACTTCCATGTACTCGTTTTCGAACGCGGGGAGTTCCACTTCATAGAAGCGGGCACATGTCGTATCCAGGAGGTCGTTCAGCGAAATGGAGGCGCATCGGTCGTTCATCTCCGCTACGCGGTTCGCCCTCTTCAAAAGAGCCGCGACCTCGGGGTTCGAATCCCCCACCATGGTCTGCAAGTTCTTCAAGTCCTCCTGCAATGCACGGATTTCTTCGGGGTTCTTGACGAACACCGATATCGTGGAGGAATTATCGTCCTTCTTTTCGACGTTGGCCGAAGCCTGCAGGGGCACTTCCGTGAAGGAGGCTGGCTCCTGCGCAAACACCATAACGGCAAAGAATGAAACGAGAAGGGACAAACGTTTAAAAAGCATAAATTGCTCCATATTGTTATAGCATAAAACTAATTTATTTCCATAACCGCTCAGATTAGGGCCTACTTTTTTCTTAAAAATTTCCGACTTTTTCTTTATTTTTCCTCTTTCAGTGTCGTTTCTATCCAGTCAAAGCGGTCCTTCATCCACCGGACCATGACATCGATGGCCTCGTCGTAATCCTCGTAGGGGTCCTTGAGCGCCCAGTTCTCGGTATTACTCATGATAGGCCAGCGCCGGTACTCGTTCTTTACGGCATCCTCGATAATAGACCTGTACAACGGCACGCTATCTACCAGGGCACGGAAGGTTTCGCGGTGTTCGAACCAGTACTCCCTTATTTGCGAACGGATAGCATCGTCCCTGAAGAAATAGTAGAACCAGCGATAACTGCGGATATGCCAGTTTTCAAACTTGCGATTGAGCTCACGAGACTCGTTGCCGAACGAAATGTCAAAATCCCAGATGGGGCCAAAATGGATCGGGCTCCCCTTCTGCCAAGTCATAAAAATGCTCCTGGCAAAAATGGCATCCTCGTTCTTGGAAAATTCCTGCACCCAGTAGTAAGGCTTGAAGTCGTCCATGTCAATCCACCGCGCGATAGCCCCCGTATCGGAGGTACTGAAATGCAGCAAGACATCCTCGAAATCGGCGAGATGGCTGCGCAAGAGTTCAAGCGATTCCTCGGAAGGATTCTTCGGGGACTTTACATGGAACGCATACCCGATGCTCGAGCGGATAAACGGTTCATCGATTTTCTTGTCGTTTTCCTTCTCGAAGAGGAAAGTGGTATCGTTTTCGGGAATATTCACGCGTTCGCGAGCCACCTTCACAGTTTCCATGAGAAGGTAGAGGCCCACATAATTGCGGTTCAGGTACACCTCGACAAACTTGCATCGCGGGGTATAGGGCATGCCCAGCCATTCCGAAAGGCGGGTCGCCATATAGTTCCGCAGGTGACTCTTGTCACCGAAATTCGCCACGAGCGCCCAATCACGATTCTTGGGCATCCCGAACAAGCTTACTTTGTCCTTAAATTCAAGTTTCATGCCGTACTTGGGCATCTTGAAACTGGAATTGCCGCGCCCGCGCACGGTGAGTTCGTAGACTTCGCTTTCGGGGGCGTCCTTGCCGTATATCTGCAGGCGTGAAGGGATTTCCGTTTCGCGGTCACGGATTCCGGCGAAATTCTCCGTCTCGATGACAATGCGGGGCAGATTCGCATACGGGTACACGGAATCGTCCATCGGGAGAAAATCCGGCGATGATTCGGTGGGCTCGTCCAGGCAGGCGCACAGACAAAATAACGCCGTGACTACGACGAGTTGCGCGGGATAAAAATGCGCATGCAACGCGGGTTTAAAACGCGATTGTAACGCAGGTTTAAAATGCGCGGCCGCCCTATGCAGGATAAATGAAAGCATCTGCAAGAAATATAATATATACAAGATGCACTGCAACAAAAATTTGATATATTTCCATACATGAGCAAAGTTTTCGGATGCATATTACCGTTTCTCTGTGTGGCTGCCTTGGCCACAGAGAACCTGCACCCGATTTTGCCGCCTACAACGGGAATTGCCGTGCAGGGGGCGTTTGAGCTCGACGAAGACGTGTACAGCCTCGATATGGACGTTGCGGCGGAATACGCGATAATCCCGCGATACCTGAGCCTCTATGTGGACGGGGCATTCAGATTCCTGGGCGTGAGTTACGAGTATTCAACAGAAGGGTATCTCCACAACTACTGCAACCTGCACGTAAACGGGTTCAACGAGACATACGCCGGAATAAGGGTCCTACCCGTATCTTTCCTGGGGCTCAATGCGGGCTGGCGGTCCCCTCCCGGCGAGGGCTCGCAAAAGAACCGCTTCCACCGCCTGAATATCGAACCGTTCAGTTATTTGCAATTTTCGAGAACGCTTTCGCTCGGGACGGCGTTCCGGTACAATGCCTTCCTCGAAGACAAGAACTACAAGCCCGGTGACGAAATCGGGTTCAAGGCATCGCTCGTGTGGAAACTCGGCTGGAACGACACCCTCCATACGGGTTGGCAACTCAGCGAGGTATTCCTGTACCAGGCGCGCATCGAGGAATCCGAAAACAGGAACCTCGCCCGCGCGTACCGCAAGATGGACGACAAGTACCACGGTTACAAGATGAAGTTCGACGTCACGCGGTTTTTCCGCATGTTCGGGCGCTCCGTCGGGTTCGGTATAAACTACGAGATTCACGACGGCACGATTTTTGGCTTCGAGGCCGGCCACCGCATCGCAATAGAAACTAAATTGTATTAGGAGGATATATGAAACT
Organism: Fibrobacter sp. UWR3; assembly: GCF_900143055.1. Taxonomy (NCBI): domain Bacteria; kingdom Pseudomonadati; phylum Fibrobacterota; class Fibrobacteria; order Fibrobacterales; family Fibrobacteraceae; genus Fibrobacter; species Fibrobacter sp. UWR3. The sequence goes on from NZ_FRCW01000010.1 coordinate 105,130, forward strand.
TAAAGTCATTCTCTTGTCACTCATGCTTTCCGCTGCAATGTCTTTCGCACAGGAACCGGAGAACTATACCGACGTACAGCCCGACACAGAAAAGTCCGTCAAAAATGAACCCGAATTCAAGCGCCATTCCATAAGCATCGGCTACGGCATCTTGACCATTTCGGACTTTGTCGGCATAGTTGGCTCAGCAATCATAAGCATATTCGGCGAAGAAGACTCCTTTGGAATCCTGGGCGCAGTTTCCATAGACTACGGCTACAAGGTCAATGAAATATTTGAAACAGGCCTCGTCTTCAACTACTCCATGCCTATCAAGGACGAGTCGCTCTACACCATCATGCCAAGGGCAAAACTGAATTTCAACGTAAACGGGTTCGTGAATCCGTTTATGGAACTGGATGCGGGCGTTGCCTTCAACGGGAATGGCGCTGCCCCCATGTTCCATGCGACCCTGCTCGGGCTTGAACTGGGAAAGACTCTACCCCTGACCCTAAACTTGCTGAGTTTCGGGCAGCGAGGCATATTCTACGCCTCGCTCGGCTGCAAGTTCTAGTCAGGAATCACGCGAAGAACCTGAAACTCGTCTTCTTGAGTTCCCTGACGGAATGGAGCACTGCGTATTCGGGATTGCCGATAGAGACAGCGGCATCCTTTATGAACGCATCCAGTTCTTCGGCGGACTGCGCGTGCATCATCACATAGAGTGTGTACGGGAAGCCTTCGAAGGCTGGGCGCTCGTAGCAGTGCGAAATGTATGGCTTGTTTGCAAGGATTGCACCAGCAAGATCCTTCGACTCCCCCTTCCAGGGGTCGCTCAGGATAACACTTCTCTCGTCTTTCGTCTCTAGTCTCTCGTCTAATTTAAAGCAGACCATAGCATTATACGCGAAGCCGGCGTCCTGATGCCGGAGGATTGCCCCGAAGCGGCGCATTCTCTTTTGCACGAGGTCGTCGCGGAGTGCTTCGCATGAAACACCCCAATCCGCAAACGGCGTGAGCGTGTGCGGGATATCGTCACAGGCGATGCGGATGCGTGCCTTGTCGGACAACGATAAGGCGGTTTTGAATTGCGCGCCTTGATCGTCATTCCCGCGTAGGCGGGAATCTTCATTTTCTTTCAAGACGCGCATTACCGTGTTTATCTTGAACTTCTTTGTCGCGGTAAGGATATGCACGTCGTGCAGGCCCGTACTTGCGCAGAGCCCGTCAACGATTGCGCGGATTTCGCCTTCCGACTCCGCAATGGCGGTAAACCACACGTTGTATTCGTGGGAGCGCACGTAGTTGTGCGTAATCGCGGGAATCTCGTTAACTGCAGAGGCGAACTTGTCGAGGTCGGTAACCTTGCCCGCACAGAGCCGCGAAATAAACCCGAGCCTGCGGGAATCGTAGATGCCACCGATACGGCGAATAACGCCCGAGCGTCGCAGGTTCTCGACAGCATCGAAGACCGCTTGTTCCGTGAGATGCCCGCGAGCATCGCCGCCAGCACACGCTTCCTGCGCGTTCAGCATCTCCGCCAAACGCCTGTACGGGCGTTCTTCCAGCGGGAAGGCGTCCTGAATGACAGAGAGAAGACGCTGTTCAAGTTCAGTCATATTCAATGTGAAGTGAGGAGTGAAAAACTGATTGATGATTGATAATTGATAATTTCACATCATCCATTATCAATTATCCATTAATCTCCTCGTCCGTCAGGTAGCAGGCCGGATCCTGTTCCCAGAAATCTCCGGTCACGGCCTCGGCGCGGGTGCGGAAGTTGCCATTACACAGGTTCAGGTAGGCGCACTTGGGGCAGCGTCCCTTCAAAATCGGCTTCCTGTTCTTGAGCCCCGCCATAATCGGGTTGCTTTCGTCGCTCCAGATTTCTCCGAAGTTCCTTTCGCGCACGTTCCCGAGGGTAATGTACTGCGTGAACTGGTCGGGGTGAACATTCCCGATGCTGTCGATGTTCCCGAAGGCCATACCGCTGCGGTTACCGCCATTACGCTGGATAAGTTCCAGCACCTTCTCTGCTCGGGCAGGGTCCTCGCGTTTCATGCGCAAGTAAAGGTAGACTGCATCGGCGTGGTTATCGACGGTCAGAATTTCCTTGTTTATCCCGCGCTTCTTGAAGTCGAGCGTGCGGTCAATAATCAGGTCCATCGCCTTGCGGCTCTCTTCGTGGTTCAGGTCATTTGCGACCATCGCGGAACCGCGCCCGCTATAGACCAGGTGGTAGAAGCACACGCGGTCAATATTCTCGCTTTCGAGCAGGTCGAAAATAGCGTTCAAATCCTGCACGTTGTAGCGCGTAATCGTAAAGCGCAGCCCCACCTTCTGGCCGGTCGCCACGCAGTTACGGATACCGCGGAGCGCAAGCTTGTAGGCGCCCTCCTTGCCGCGAAACTTGTCGTGCGTCGCCTCACAGCCGTCCAGGCTGATGCCCACGTAGCCCACGCCCATGTCTTTCAACTTCTTTGCAACGTCGGGCGTAATGCAGGTGCCGTTCGTGCTGATGGTCGGGCGAATTCCCTTGCTTGCCGCATAGTTCGCAAGTTCAAAAAAGTCGGGGCGAAGCAGCGGTTCGCCACCGCTAAAGAGGATTACCGGCACCTTGAAATCGGCAAGCTGGTCGATAAGCGCCAAGCCTTCTTCGTGCGTCAGTTCATTCTGGTACTTGATGGCTTCGGAGCGGGCGTAACAGTGCACGCAACTCAGGTTGCACGTCTTGGTGCAGTTCCATACCACCACGGGACCGCGTCCCGGCGCCACGCCATTCTTGCTTTCGTGGGCACGAGGTTCGTAACGCAGCTGATCCCCGTAATTCGGGGTATCCATCAAGAGCTTGGTAATGCTAATCATGAGCGCAAATATAGAAAAACACCCTCGGCGAACCGAGGGTGTTCTAAAGTCTAAAAAGTCAGATTACTTTTCAGCAGCGAACTTCTTGGATGCGGCCTTGACCTTCGGGTCGTTCTGGGCTTCCTTGATTTTCTGCTTGATGCCGTCCTCGATGGACTTCTTGAGCTTAGCAGCGAGGTTGGGGAAACGGTCTTCCAGGGAATCACTGAAGATGGCGGGCTTCTTGGCAGCAGGAGCGGCACCCTTGCGCTTTGCGTTCATCGGGCGTTTCTTCTTGGCCGGAGCCTTCTTTTCTTGAGATTTTTCTGTAGATTTCGGTTCCTGAGGCTTGACTTCTTCTGTGGATTTGACTTCTTTTTCTTCTGCCATGATATACCTCTTGGAATTTTGTCTTTAGACAATTATGTTAATTTGACGGCGCAAAGATAGCAATTTTTGCCGAAATTATCAAGTGAGCGTGTCTCGAGTTGGCAATTCTGAGACACAAGCCCGCAGTTAGCAGGACTTGTTCTCGAGCCAGTGCGCAAGCACGGTAATATCGGCAGGGCGTACACCGGGAATGCGGCTTGCCTGCCCCAGCGTGAGCGGCTTGTGGGCGTTCAGGCGCTGGCGGCTCTCGATACTTACGGCGGTCACCTGCATGTAGTCGAAATCTTCGGGCAGGCGCACGGATTCCATCTTCTTCTGGTCCTCGATTTCGCGGGCCTGCCTGTCGAAGAAGCCCGCATAGATTTCCTCGGCGTACATAAACCACTGGTCACGGCGCGTGAGCGGCAAATCCGGAAGGGCGACATTGAACAACTGCTCGGGGTCAATACCCGGGCGACGGAGCACGTTAATCCAGCGGGTGCGCTCAGTCGCGGGCGCCTGGCCACCGGCCTCAAGAATGCGGTTCGCCTGCTCGGGGAGCGCGGATTCTTCGGCGAGGCGCATGCGGGCCGTTTCCACAAGGGAGCAGCGGCGCTTCCAGTCAGTGTAGTCGCTGTCCGAAATCATCCCGATTGCGTGCGCGCGCTCCTTCAGGCGGGTTTCCGCATTGTCGCTCCGGAGGAAGAGCCTGTATTCGGCGCGGCTCGTGAACATCCTGTACGGCTCGTCGAGCAGGATGTTCGTAAGGTCGTCCGCCATCACCCCGAGGTAACTGTCGGAACGACCTAAAATAAAGGGCGCATCGCCCTTTATTTTCAGAGCCGCGTTGATGCCGGCCAAAAGACCCTGACCCGCAGCCTCTTCGTAGCCGCTCGTACCGCAGACCTGGCCCGCAAAATACAGGCCCGGAACCTTCTTGCATTCAAACGTCGGGAAAAGCTGCGTGGCATCTACGGAATCGTATTCCACCGCATAGCCAATCTGCAACACGCGAGCGCGCGTGAGGCCAGGAATCGTGTGGATTGCAGCAAGCTGGATATCTGCAGGGAGGCTGGAACTGAAACCGTTGATGTACACGCGACCGATGTCCGCCTGTTCCGGTTCAAGGAACAGCTGGTGACCGTCGCGGTCGCCAAAGCGGTTAATCTTGTCCTCGATACTCGGGCAGTAGCGCGGGCCCTTGCCGTGGATACGACCGCTGAACATCGGGCTGTCCTTGAAGCCACTCCGCAATATATCGTGAGTCTTTAAATTCGTACGTGTAATCCAGCACACGCAATCGTTACGCACAAACTTGTTCGTAGCGTCGCCCCAGAAATAATCCGCATCGCGACCGGGGACCGTTTCTGCAACATGGCGGTCACTCATGGGCCAGGCCACATCGTCGCCGTGCTGCACGTCGCATTCATTAAAGTCGATGGTATCCGGGTCGAGTCGACTCGGCGTACCCGTCTTGAGCCTGCGCAGCGCAATGCCGTTAGCCGCAAGGCATTCCGAAAGTTTGTCTGCACTCGGCTCGCCCACTCGCCCACCGATGCTCGTCTCAAGCCCGGTGAACATCTTGGAGGCAAGGAAGGTTCCACTCGTAATCACGAGCGCGCGGGTCACGTAGCGTTCGCCATTCAAAAGCGTGAGTTCCAGGCGGCCATCGGGCATGCGCTCGAACGCGGCGAGTTCCCCCTGGATAACGGAAAGCCCGGGAAGGTTCGTAATGACCTCTCGGGCAATCTCGCTATAATACTTCATGTCGCACTGGGCGCGCGGGCCCCACACGGCGGGCCCCTTGCTCATGTTGAGCATGCGGAACTGGATCCCGGCCTTGTCGGTCAAAAGGCCCATCAGGCCACCGAGCGCATCGATATCGCGCACAATCTGGCCCTTCGCCACCCCGCCTACGGCCGGGTTACAGCTCATGCGCCCGATGGCGTTAATATCCATCGTGAGCATGGCGGTCTTAACGCCGAGCTTCCAGGCGGCATGCGTCGCCTCAATGCCGGCATGGCCGCCACCGACTACGACGACATCAAATTGTGCGTTTGTAGACACTACTTCTTGGCAGCCGGTGCAGTAGCGGCAGCGGGCTTGAGCGTGTCAACCACGGCCGGCTTCGGCGGTTCCGGATTCCATACAACCTGCTTGCCATCCATGAGGGCGGCAATTTCGGCCTTGAGGGTTTCCTTCTCGCCCTCGAAGGCAACGTATTCCTTGTACGATGCATCCGGGTTCACGAGGTAGACCTTCGGCACATAGCCATCGCTGTAGAGTTCACCGAACTGGCGGGCTTCATCCCACACGATGTTGATGGTGTCGTCGAACTTCGCATTGTCGGCAAACTTGCGGATGCCGCTCTTGTTGTTTCCACCGCTGGCAACGGCAACCGTGGTCAGGCCCTTCGGGGCAAATTCCTTCGCGATGTCGAGAATCTGCGGAGCGGCGTGTGCACAGTGGCCACAGGTCGCGGAGAAGTAGAAAATCAGGAGAGGCTTGCCAGCCCAGGTCTCGAGGTTTTCGGCCTTGTTCGTGATGCCAGTAACCTTCACCTTGTAGTTCATCTTGGCAGGCATGCCGTTCGCAAGCGTATCGCCACGGAGGCCCTTCACCTCTTCCTTCAGCTTGGCTTCTTCTTCCTGGGCCTTCTTGATAGCTTCTTCACGGAGAACCTTCATCTTCTCGTTGTAGCGTTCGCCAACAGCCCTGAGGGAATCATCCGGCAAGGCGTTCGTGAGCGTGGTATCGCGGGTCTTGGCGCCGGCATCGCGGATACCGAGCACGAAGTAGTTCACGTCGAATTCCGTCTGGAACTGGCCACCAATCGCGCTGAACTGGTTCTGGAACTGCACGCCGATAAAGTAGGAGAGCTTCTGGTTCTTGGTCGGGGTTTCACCAATCGTCACCGGAGCCTTCTTCGGAGCAGGAGCAGGAACCACCGGAAGGGCCTTCATCGCAGAATCCATGTAGGCACGGAACTTCGACTGGTCGCCGTTGAAGGAAGCGTTCGTCGCGCTATCGGGGCGAATGGATTCCATACGGGTACGAGCCACGGAATTGTAGTCAAAACTGACCTGCCTCAAAGTATCAACGGGAATCTGCAGTTTAAAGTTCGTGTCCTTTTCAGCCTTCATGGCATCGAGAACACCCTGCACGACCACGTCCTCGTCGAGTTCCTCACCCATCTGGAGCGGGAGCATCTTGAAATTCTGCATACCGAACTGCACACCCAGCATGTAGGCGAACTTCTGGTCGTCCGTAGAGGTACCAGTCACCTTGGCTTCGGCATTCTGAGCATCGTTTTTCTGTAAATCACAGGCGGCCATCATCATGGAGACACAGGCCAGGCCCAACAGGACTCTAGATTTCATTTTTCAACTCCTTGAACCGTAGGTTCAAAATTTTACGCATAAAAGATACAAAAAACAGGGAGCCCGGAGCATGAATTTGCGCGGGTTCAGCCTCCACAAAAGACGTTTTTGAGCGAATTTAGCGGATTAAGTCCTTCATTTCAGTCGGGAAATTCTCGCACACAAACGTACGCGGTGTATCCCAGTACGGGAGCAGGAGTTCTACCTTGTACGCATAGAGCATATGGCTATGCGCGCCTAAAACGCGGAAATCGTCTTCCGTAAGGGCGCCTTCCGCCATCTTTTCGTAGTACAGGCCATCGAAGGCATAAAGGCGGTCCCCCACAATCGGGAACCCGAGGCTCGCGAGGTGGGCTCGTATCTGGTGCTTGCGGCCGGTCAGGAGTTCGCATTCGATGGCCGTGAACGTTTCGCCGTCGCGAACAACCGAGCGCACCTTCCGGAATATGGTCGTGCAGGGCTTGCCGTCATCGAACGGGTACATCTTGAGCCGGATTCTGCTTGCGGGGTCTTCGCGAAGGGGCGTGTCGCAGCGGTATTCCTCGTGAGGGAATTCCCCGCGCACCACCGCCATGTAGAACTTGCGGAGCAGTATGCGGTCGAGGTTCTTCTGGAAGCGCGCCGCCGACTCCGCATATTTTGCAAATAGCATGAGCCCGCCCGTATCGCGGTCCAGGCGGTGCATCGGGGTCGCCGTCTCGTAGCCGGTCTCGCGCCGCACTACGGAAACAAACGTGTTGTAGAATATGCGGGCGGTATGGTGGACCGGGATTCCCGCAGGCTTTGCGACCAGCATGAATTCCTCGTCCTCGAACACGGTGCTAAAATCAGTCGGCACCTCGGGCTCGTCGTAATTTTCCACATGGTACACGACCTTGTCGCCCTTGCGGGCAACCGTTTCGGGCCCCGCGACCTCCCCATTGACGGTAACGAGCCCGCGCTCCAGGTTTTCTTTCCACTGCTCGCGGCTATGGTAGGTAAAGCGGTAGCAGAGGCTATCGAGCAGGAGCATCCGGTCGTGTTCGGGCCGGACGACGCTCTCGAAGTACATGTCGCGGGGAGCCTTCATGACGAACGCCACTACCTCAACGTATCGCGGGCAAAGCCTTTCGGAGGTTCGCCCTCAAACACTTCGAACTTCTGCGAACCGATGACGGCGCCGTTCTTGTAGGCGACCTCCACATTGTAGCGGCCCGCAGGAATGTTCTTTTTCTTCGTGAAGCTGCGGTAGCCAGACTCGCGCCCGCCCACGATGGTCATCCTGCCCGAGGATATCTTGTCGGTAAGGCTGTACTTGCCCGTAGCGGGGTCCATATAGTACCAGCGGTATTCGAGTTCGGCCTTCAAATCAGCAGGAGCGTAGACCGACGACAGGAAATACACCTCGGAACTGTCCGTGCGGTGAACGGAAGGCAACTTGATGCCCAATGTCTGCAAGAATGTCGGGGCGTCGATATCGCAGGAATATGTCTTGCGGTCGAAGTTCTGGCACACCATCTGCTGCTTGAGCACGAGCGGGACCGGCGGGACCCAGTTCATTACATAGGCAATAACCAGGAGAGAACTGATGATTGCGGGGGCGATGAGCACGCGCTTCTTGTGGTGCGAGAGCCTCTGGATTCCCACGCAGATGAGGAACGAGACCACGGTACTCAAAAGGAACCAGATAAAGCCAATCCTGTGGACCACGTGCGGGATAGTGAAGTTCATGAACATCGTGCCCAGCAGGCAGAAAAACGCGAGGCTCACGCCGAAACTTTCATATTTCTTCTTCAGGAATTCGTTACCCACCAGAAGGGCCGCGAGGACAATCACGAGCAGGAGCGACGCAAGCGAGCCGCTGCTCTTGAAGTAGCAAACCACGAGCGCGCTGAACATGCCGCCGAACAGGAACTGCAACATCCACGAGAAACGGTCCTTCCACACTTCGCTCCACTCGCGGTCCAAAAAGCGGTGTTCCACCACAATGGCGTTCTTGGGAACCGCCATGGATTCATACCCAATCTTGTCGGCAAGTTTCTTCGCCTCGGCGGTCGAGGCATCCGCAGCATTCTTGATTTTCGTCGCCGATGCGTCGGCCACGTTCTTGATTTTCGAGGCCACCACAGTCGTCGCGGGCTTTGCGATATTCGCCATCTTCCCCGCCACGGCAGCAAGTTTCGCGTTCGTCGGAGACGGGGCCTTCGCCTCCTGAACCGCAGGCTGCTTTGCCGTCGCAGGCTGGGCGGCAGGCTTTGCAGGTGCTGCCGTTTGCGGAGCCGCGGGTTTCGCCGGAGCGTTACCGCCCGTTGATGCCTTCGCCGCCATAATGCGTTCGCGGGTCCAGCCCTCCGGATGCTCCAGGTGTGCCGAAAGCAGAATCACGAGTATAAACGCACCCGTGTAGTATGCCAGCAGGAACAGCAGGTCGGTATTGTCTATTTGCCGCCCGAGCGTTATGGAATCCCAGCCGAAACCGCCGAGGAAAGCAATCGCCGGGAAAAACTTCTCCACCTTCTGCACGAAGGGCTTCTGCCTCAAGTTATCTACAAACTTCATTTGACCTACCCCAAATTATTCGCTATACAAATCGTTTTTCAGAATGTAGTCGTACACCGCAGGGGCTAATCCCGTAGGCCTTACGCCCCTGTTGTAGAGCAACTCCCTGCGTATCGCCGTACTCGAGAACTTTCCCACAAAGCCTTCTTTTTCCCCGAGCCAGAACAGCGGGGCATACCCCTTAGCGAGATGCGCATCGATATCAATCTGCGGGTAGCCGCTCCTCGCAAAAACAATCAGGCTGAAGTCGCGCAACAGCAGGTGGCCGTTGTACTCCGTGCCATAAAAATGCAGGGGGTCGCGCCAGTGCGGAATATTCTCGTAACTGTCCGCCCCTACAAGCAGGCGAAAGTTCACCTCGGGGTACTTTTCCGCAAGGCCCTTCAAAAACACGTAAGACCCGCGAAAATCTCCCTGCCGGATTTCTTCGTCCGAAAGCACAAAACGCGGTTCGTCGGAGGTTACAAGTTCAAGCATCGCGAAGCGGTCTTCGGGAGAGGCGTTGAGCGTCTTGTCCCACCTGTCAGGGCTTGGCACAAACCACACTTCGTCGCAAAGCCCGTGCTTCAGGCAGAGCCTCGCAACCGCAACATGGTCCATGTGAACCGGATCAAACGCACCACCCATAATGGCAACATTCTTCATCGCGGAACCTTGCCCTAGTAAATGTAAGTGATGAAACCCAGGTTCATCTGCAGGCGGCTGCCCGAAACATTCTTGTTCAAGAAGGGGTCGTAGTGGTCAAGCACCCAACGGTAGCCCACATCGGCAAAGAGCATCGTCTTCGAGAATATGCTGAAGATTGTCCCGAAACCGGCGCCCCATTCGTTCCACGAGACATCGCCCACATCGGAGAGTTCCTTTGCCCTCGAGAAATTGCCGACTACGTACAAGTCGCCAAACACGTGAACGCCCAGTTCCACGTCGAGGTTGTAATGCTCGATTTCCGTTTCGGAACCGTCTTCGCCTTCGCCATCAAAATCAAAGAATCCGTAACCTGCGCGGAAGAACGCCACGTGCGGGAACCATATCCCGAACATGGGCTCAATCTGTCTGAGGCCAACACCCCTCTCGGACCCCACGCCCGTACCCGTACCGAAACCGAGCGCACTGCCCAAAAAGAGCGGCGTGTGAATCCCGGTCGTCTGCGATGCCTGGGAGGCGGCACCCGATGAAGCAGATGCTGCAGACGCACCCGAGGAATTCGTCTGAGCAGCGACAGTCCCGAAGCAGAACATCAGCGCGCATACAGCGCCAAGGAGAATCTTTTTCATATTATTTCCCATGCTACAGTACCAAAACCAGGGCGATGGAAAGCCCGAGCAAAACGTTCAAGAACGAATCCGCCTTGTCCATCAGGATTCCACGCCGGCCCATATCCTCGCCACGGATTTCCATGCGGAGTTCCCGGTCCGAAAAAAAGAGCGTAAACGCAAGTTTCAAGGCTATAACGGCAGAAACCCAATACGCAAGGCCCGAAAAATGGGCAAGAAACACATAGGCCAGCAATAACGAGAACGAAATCGCAAAATTAAACAGGCGAATTCCACGTTCGCGAGATTCGCTCACCTTCATGAGCGTCTTGATCTCGTCTGCCTTCTCGCTCAACTCGGCAGAATTTGCCACGAGCTGCGATGCACTGTAACCCATCAGCACGATGGAGGCCACCAGAGTTATTTTAGACACGACATCCATATCAACAATATAATCAATCCGAAGAATTCAGTATGCGGAGGTAGCTCCGATAACGCGCCCTGGAGAGCTTGCCCGACTCGACGGCGGCCCGCACGGCGCAGCCCGCCTCCTTCACGTGTATGCAGTTGCTGAACTTGCACGTAAAGATATCGTCCTCGAAGAATCCCGGGAAGATTTTCGCCAGGGTTTCCTTATCCAAATCCATGAGGCCGATACCCCTGATCCCAGGCGTATCGATAACAATCCCGCCACCCGGCAAGTCGAACAGGCTCGACGAGATAGTGGTATGGCGGCCCTTGCCGTCGCGCTCGCGCACCTCGCCCGTCGCAAGCGCGGCGTGCGGCACCAGCGCGTTCACCAGCGAGGACTTGCCGACCCCGCTCAAGCCGCTAAACACCGACGACTTGCCCAGAAGCTCGTTACGGAGGTCGTCGAGACCGACCCCCGTCTTGACGCTCACGGGAATCACCTTGTCGGCGATGCTCATAAAATCGCGAATATCTTCCGAAAGGTCGCTCTCCCCGTTCGGGAGCAAATCCATCTTGGTAAGCACCAGAATGAACGGCAGGCTATTCAGGTTCGAGGCGAGCAAGAAGCGGTCCATGAACCCGTAGTTGAACTCCGGCTGGGTCACGCTCGCGACAATCACCACCTGGTCGATATTCGCGGCAAGCGTCTGCTGCTTGTAGAACGTGTCGCGCGGGCCGGGGCGCTTGAGTTCGCTCTTCCGCGGGAGCACGCGCACCACGCAATACTTCTGCGAACCCACGCCGTCACCCGAATCTTCGCCGTCGTTCACGAGCCCGAGAAGCACACGATCGCCCACCGCGGGGAATTCCCCCAACTGTTTGGACGTGGTCGCGCGGTACATCGCGGTAACTGTGGACACACTTGCCCCTACGGGGCTGCGGAGTGACGATTCCGCGGAAGCAGCAAGCCTTACCTCGCAGGTGCGGCGGTGCACTTCCAGCACCAGGCCCTCGACGCAGTTCTCCTCGCCGATATTTTCCACCGGGTTCTTCAGGTGCTTGATTTTAGCCTTCTTGAACTCGCGGCTAAAGCGCTCCTTGGTCGGGCGGTCGTCCACGATGCCCGAATCCCATTCGCGCATCACGTCGATACGGCGCGAACGGTGTGCGCGCCTCGACGTCCTTACTTCCCGCAGTTCATCATCTTCAAGCATCATGCCTTACCGGTTCAAAAAAGCGTGCCTCTAGTTCAATACGCGGGTACGGACCATCACGTCGGTGGAATCGTTCACCTTCACCGCGGGGGCAGCAAGCGTGAGGTCTATCTCCTTGCGGATATCCTTCACCTGTTCCTTCAGGCGGGCAAGGCGCTCGCCCGAAAGCTTCGGGGTCGCAATCATGGTTTTCGAGAGCGGGTTTATCCACTGACCCTGCGCATTCTTGAAACCGTAGTGCAGGTGCGGCCCCGTGCTCCTGCCCGTAGAGCCGACGCGCCCGATCGCCTGCCCCGGAGAAACCTTCGCGCCCACCCCGACGCCGCGCGCCGAGAGGTGCATGTACCAGCTGGTCGTGCCGTCCCTGTGCCGGATGGCAATCTTGTTGCCGCTCAGGTTGTCGAAACCCGAAACCGTCACCTCGCCCTCGGCAACCGCATGCACCACAGTACCCGTCGGGGCGCCGTAGTCCACGCCGTAATGCACCGTCACGCGGCCCGTAATCGGGTGCACGCGCGAACCGTACGAACTCGTGATGCGCAGGTGTTCCAACGGGTAGCGCAGGCCGTCAAACACAAGCGCGTCGCCCGACTCGGTGTAGTGCGCATTGTAAGAACTCTTCGGGTCAGGGTCCTCATAGCGGAAAGCCTCGTGATGCCCCACGTTCCTGCCCTCAAATTCGGCATACACGACCTTGCCCGACACCCAGATGGAATCCTGGAAATAGGAATCTTCCAGCAAAATACGGAAGCGGTCACTCGCGCGGGCCAGCGGGAACGCCACCTTGCACTGCAACACGCCGCTCACCACGCCCACCATGCGGCGCGGGATGCCCACCTTCAGGAGAATGCCGTTCAGCGTGCTCCCCTCTTCCAGCGCGCCCTCGTACACGGAGAGCTTGCGTACCACAGGCTTTTCAATCAGCTTATAGACAAAGCCCGAGTCGGTCCGCACCACCACATGCGAAGTAATCACGTTCGGCGCATAGCGGAACCGCTGCACATGCCTGTCCGCATCCACCGCGATATAGAACTTCTCGCCCACGCGCAACTTGAACTCCACGCTATCCTGCATGGCAAGGTAGACCTTGCCCAGGTCGGCATCGCCACCCTCCACCATCGCCTTCAGGCGCGAGAATACATGGAAAGGCCCCTCGCCCGCACGCACCGTATCCGAGAGAATGGTGTAATTGGGCACATTCTGCAACTTTTCCTTCGCCTTCTGCAGGGAATCGACGCTATTTTCAAGAGCAGCAACATCTTTCCGGAGCGCAGCCAGTTTTTCTTCTTCATGGCACGCCGAAAAAAACACTAAAAACGCACAAAGGAGCGGGTAAAAAAATTTCATGAAATGACCAAATAATTGTTGTCGGTTATCACGCTAATTTAGAAAAAACACCCGTACGGCAAAGCCGCATCAATCACGAAAATGACGTTTTTCGCCTAAATTCGGCATTTTCAGTTTATCTAGAAAAACATAGTTAAATTAGCCATGCATTTGTAAACTTGAAATTCACAAAATAATTTCTAAATTTACGGCCACAATGAAACTCCTGAAAGCATCCATCTTCTGTCTAGGGCTACTCCCCGCGCTCTCTTTCGGCGAAGAAACCGCCGTCAGCAGCACAGACGAAGTTGTCGATGCTTCGGCAACCGAAGTTGCCGCAGAAGTTTCCGCCGATACGCTCGCCCCGGCTGAAGATGCCTCGGTAGCAGAAATCGCCGCAGGATCCAGTTCCGCAACTGCAGATTCGACCCTCGGCAACTCCGCATCGGCAGTAGAATTTGTCGCCGTCGCCGAACCCGAAGAGGATTCCGAGGAACTCGATTCGCTCGAAAATTCCGACCTCGCCGAAGGGACTGTCCAGTTCCTCGATTTCAGCGGGGCGCACTTCCCCACCCTGCACGGCACTCGCATCAATTCGCCCTACGGAATCCGCCATTTCAGGCTCCACAGGGGTGTCGACCTGCACATTTCCATCGGTGATTCCATCGTCGCCGCCTACCCCGGCAAGGTTGTCGTCTCCAAGTACAACCGTCGCGGCTACGGCCACTACGTGATGATCGAACACGCGAACGGAACCCGCACCCTCTACGGCCACCTGAAGAAAAGGCTCGTGAACGTGGGTGACATGGTCGAAGGCGGCCAGCTCGTCGGTTGGGGCGGCAACACCGGCCGTTCCAGCGGTCCGCATCTACACTTCGAAATCCGCTACGGCGAAGTGAACATCGACCCGGCAACCGTTTTCAACCTCGAAGAAGGCACACTGCTCGAGAATGCAGAACAGTACGCCCTCGCCCCCGCTGTAGAAAGCCACAACGGAATCCAGAAGGAACTCTCGAAGCACCGCTTCCACAGGATCCGCCCGGGCGATACCCTCGGGAAGATTGCCCGCAGGTACGGCACGACCATCGAAAGGCTCTGCCAACTTAACGGCATCAAGCGCACCACGATACTCCGTATCGGGCGCAACCTCCGCTGCTCGTAGAAGTCATCCCCGCGGCCCATTATGTCATCCCCGCTATACGATACTTGGCAACTTGTTGCCTAAGTAGAGTTATCCTCTTTGAGGAGAAGGCGGGGATCTTTTTATTAGGACGCCGCGACTTCGTCGCAGATGGCATCGTCGCATATGGCGGCGAGCATGCGTTCGTGCGTGCACACCTCGGGCGAAACCCCGTGAATACTGCCTGTAGAATAGAATGACGTGCAGGCGCATTCGTGCGCATGACAGCGGAAACGTATGGCACAACCCTTGCAGTCTTCCTTGTCCCGGCTGAAGAAGTCCAGGATATCGCGGGCCACCGCTCCGTTCCAGATTTGCGCAGGATCATCAAAGACATTGCCCAGAATGTAGGGCGCATCCGGCTTGCTTGTGATAAACCGCGTGCACGGGAAAAGATTCCCGTTCGCAGCGCAGGCGACAATGCCTTCGGCCACCTGGCAACTAGACGTGCGGTGGCGCTGCCCCGTCAGGCGGAATTTCAGTTTGTCCTGGATGGTTCCCAGGTAGAACGGAACCTTATTCCGCTTGAGTTCGAGCCAGAACTCGGCAAGTTTCTCGTATTCTGCGGCGAGGACATCGAATTCCTCCCCCGTCCACTTGCCGTCGAAATCCACGGCCGCGGTCATGTTCCTGAACCCCTGCGCCTGTATCCAGCGGGCCGCATCGGTAAGCGAGCGCATGTTGTCGCGGGTCACCACCGAAAGCACAACCGTATCGAGCTTGGTGAGCGCAGGAATGTGCGGTTCAATCAACTTGAAGGAACCCTCCCCGCCCACCTGCCTGCGGCAGATATTGTGGTGCGACTCCGGACCGTCGAGCGAGAGGTAAATACGGAACTTTTCGCACTTCAGGTACTCGATAATTTCGGAGTTCAACAGCGTCGCATTGGTATTTACCGCAAAACGCAGGCGAAACTTCGGCGATGTCGTATTCGAAGTCGGCGGCCCGAGCAACACGTCTTCGCCAAATCGTTCGTGAGCCAAATTTTTCGCAAGTTCGACCCCCCTATAAATGGAGTCCATACAAAGCAAGGGTTCCCCGCCAAAGAACGTAATGTTCAGGAATCTCTGTCCGAGTTTCAGGGTGCGTTTAAAAGCAAGCCTAATCGCCGTCTCCATGATGTCGTTCGACATCACCTCACTGCGGGCCTCATGGCTCACCTTGTAGTAGCAGTAGGTGCAACGCAGGTTACACCGTTCCGTTAAAGAAAGAACCAGATTCATTGGTGAAAATTACTGCTTAGGTTCATCCATGCGTACCGGCGTATCCTCGATGACCCCCGATAACATCGGTCCCGGTTCTACAACCGGTTCAGTTACAATCGGGTCGCCCGCAAGCGGCACCAATTCCGCAACAGACGAACTGGAAGGAGCCACAGAAGAGCTAGATTCCAGATGCCCGGTATCAATGTTGGAGCCCGATTCCGGTTCGAGAAACTCTGGCGGAATTACCTCGCCCGAAGTCACTTCAAGTGAGTCAATTTCATAGCTGCTGGAAGAAAGCCTTGTCTGGGAAGAACTGGACTCCGCCACCGAAGAACTAGATTCGTCATATTCCCAACCACAGGGCATCATGCCGCAAGTCATCTGCTCGGAAGAAGTAGGCGGATCAGCAACATCGCCACTAGTTGCCGAAGTCGTATCGCAGGCCGTCAGTGCTGCACTGGCAATCACCGAAACCGCCGACACCCCGAGCATCGAGGCGAGTTTCTTCTGCGTAGATGGCGACCATTCGCGGTTGCCTAAAACTTTTGCTTTTTTGATATCCATAAGTTTTTCTCCTCTACACACAAAAATATAAACTAAATCACCCCAAAACTAACATGCAAATGCATTTTTTTCGCAAGTTTCCCAAGCAAAACAGCCTATATAGAACAATTTGTTTCATAAAAAGCAAAAATCGCTTTAGATCCAGTCCAAAGCGATTTCAAAAAAAATGCGAAACTAATGAATTTATGCTAACGAGTAATTTGACTTAGTGCTAGACCTTCAACTCACCCGCGTCGATGTTAGCCCAATCCGGTATCTTTTCAATAGCCGGGCGGACTTCTTCGGTCACAAACTTCACGACCTGTCCCGGAGCGCGACCCACGAACTTGCGGAGGTCGAGGATTTCCTTGAGTTTCGCTTCAGTGATGCCGAGCTTCTGGAACTTTTCGTTCTTGAGGACGCGTTCGAGCAAATCGTTGTCCTTGCCCTGTTCCTTGACGACCTTGCCCGCTTCCATGGACATCACGCGGATTTCTTCATGGAGTTCCTGACGGTCGCCGCCGTTCTTGACGCCTTCCATGATGATGTTTTCGGTGGCCATGAACGGGAGTTCGGCCATGATGCGCTTCTCGATGACCTTCGGGTAAACCACGAGGCCGTTGGTGACGTTCTCGGCGATGATGAGCATGGCATCCATGGCGAGGAACGCTTCCGGAATGGCAAGACGCTTGTTCGCACTGTCATCAAGCGTACGTTCGAACCACTGCGTCGCCTGCGTAAAGGCGGTGCTGTTCACCAGGGCCATCACGAAGCGGGCCAGGGAGCAAATGCGTTCGCTACGCATTGGGTTACGCTTGTAAGCCATGGCGCTGGAGCCGATCTGAGTCTTTTCGAACGGTTCTTCCACTTCCTTCACGCCCTGCATGAGGCGCATGTCGGTGGCAAACTTGTGCAGAGACTGAGCGATGGAGCTGAGCACCTGGTTCACGCGGTTGTCCCACTTACGGGTGTAGGTCTGGCCGGTGATGGTGAGCACGCGCTTGAAGCCTGCCTTGGCAGTCACGCGGCGGTCCAGTTCCATAATCTTTTCTTCGTCGCCGTTGAACAGGTCCATGAAGCTGGCCTGCGTGCCGGTCGTGCCCTTCACGCCGCGGAACGGGAGAACTTCGATGAGGAAATTGAGTTCTTCGAGGTCGATGAGCATGTCCTGGAGCCAGAGGCAAGCGCGCTTACCGACGGTCGTGAGCTGAGCGGCCTGGAAGTGCGTTGCACCGAGCTGGGCCATGTCCTTGTATTCCATAGCAAACTTGGAAAGCTTGTCCATCACGCGGCAAAGACGCTTGCGCACGAGAATCATGGCCTGCTGCATCTGGATAAGGTCGGTGTTGTCGCCCACGAATGCAGACGTTGCACCGAGGTGGATGATGCCCTTAGCCTTGGGGCACTGGACGCCGTAAGCGTAAACGTGGCTCATCACGTCGTGGCGGCGGCGTTTTTCTTCTTCTTCGGCGACTTCGAAGTTGATGTCCTTCTCGTGGGCCTTCAGTTCGTCCACCTGCTCCTGCGTAATCGGGAGGCCGAGTTCCATTTCGGATTCGGCGAGGTAAATCCAGAGCCTCCGCCAAGTCTGGAACTTGTACTGCGGGCTGAAGATGAAACTCATTTCCTTGCTAGCATAACGCTTGATAAGCGGGCTTTCGAACTGATCGCGCATGATTTATCCTTTTTTGAATTTTTGCGAGGATAAATTTAGAAAAAACTACCTGGCCGGAAGGGACTTCCACATGCGGATACAGTCAAATACACCGCTCCGGACGACACTGTTGTCAACGCGCACATAACCGAGTTTTTCGTAGAATTGCACCGCCTCGATGCGGCTCTCGATATCGATTACGGAATAACCGCACTCCGCAATCCACTTTTCTGCCTCGCAAACCGCCATCACACCCAGCTTGCGCCCGCGGTATTCCGACAGAACGACCACCCGCCCGAGCGTCACATGCCCGGGAACAGTCTCAAAGAACCTGCACGTCGCCACCGGGTAACCCGCATCGAGCAAAACGATGTACTTCGTGCCGTCGCCATCGTGCTCGTCAAATTCCTCCCGCAGCGAAATATGGTGCAGCCGGTTCATGCCCTGGATGCGGACAGAATACGCCCCTGCGCGCTGCCATTCCTCTTCCGCCCGCAGGACTACGATGTTGTTGGAATTGGGTTGCATGAGAAGGTCCTAATCAACAGAAACCTTTAGCCATTCTGTCAATTGCGTAGAAATCAAGCGAACTTCATCAATAGAGAGAACTTCTTTAGAATTATTAAAAAATTTCGGGAAACTGTTTTCATTTAGAATCCAATAATTAGAAAAATCACTTTGCGGATTATCAATATATGCACCAATGATAATAGCAACCTTTTGAATCGGGTAAACCCGTCCGCAGAGTTCATCTAACTTCTCACGGATAAAACTAGCCTCACCATCCATTTGATTCAGCAGCGTTCTGCATTGGCGACCATTAAATAGAAGTTTTCCGTCCTGAAATAAAAAGTTATACCCCTTCTTGCGATCATAGTGTTTTGTTTCTATCGTAAAAATACCGCGCGTACTGACAATTAAATGATCAACATTAAATTCACTCCCACAAACATCGTGAAAGACTCTAACCGAATCATTGCTTAATTTGTTCAACATTTCACCAACGAGTCTTTCACCCTCCATTCCCTTATAGCAGTTGCGAATATGCTTTATCAACCTACAGCTTTTCCTGAATCCGTAAATAAATATTACACCTGTTAGTATTGTAAATGTAATGGCAAGACTTAACGTAATATCAAAGACCTTAAAATAAAACAGCCATACATAAATAGTCAATAAAAGAAAAGCAATAAAAAGAGCCCAAAGACTATAGTATTTTTCAAAATCCGCATCTATTTTCTTCTGAAGGGATTCACCTTGAACATGTGTCCGGAATTTCTTACCCATTTCACTTAATCCTTTTCAAATTTTACTGCTTCTGTATGATTCTTCGGCCTTATCACAACAGTTCCTGCAAGTTTATCATGCCAGCCCTGTTTTTTGGGATCAAAAGCAATCCATAAAAATCCAAGACATAAAGGTAGAGCAGACAAAATATATGCAAAATAACGACCAATATATTGCCCTGCTGACGGTTCTTTACCGGTTCTTGCATCAACAATTTTTGCAGATAAAGCCATTTTTCCAGGAGTTGCCTGTTTCCAAAACCAGAAAACAAGCGTAGCAACTATCGGAAAAACATAAGACAAAAGAAAATCTACTGGACCAACAACAAGTCCTTCGCTATCCAGATAATCTAACCCATAAAAAATAAGTAGAAAAGGAAACGTAACAATAATGAGCAACAGAGAATCAACAATCGTTGCTACCACCCTTACCCAGAATCCGACATACTCAAGATCTTCATTTTCCATTTTATCCTCCTATTTCAATATACAATTAAATGCGGCAACACCCATGATATCACCACCATCGTCAATTGTACACTCAACAACAACTTTTTGTCCTTTATTTAAGCGGGATAATTTTTCTTTTGCACTATTAGGAAATTGCGCACGTACATAATCAATATCAAAATCACCCCCACATGAATTTATGCTAATTGAGAGTACCCCCATCATATTATCAATCCCAGCAGCACAACCAGATATCCTAACGCGTTTACCATTATATTGATCTCCCGCACGAATTTCATTATTGTTGAAATCGCTCAAAATTTGCCTTGCAGAAACAGCGATTACTGGAGCAGAAAAAGAGTTATCCCGCGTAGGAGTACCAACTGTTTTATAAGAATTATTAGATTCAATTGTATTCGCTCTTTCGACAAATGCGGCAATAATAAGGACAACGGCCATTATAACTATTATCCCAACGATAATCGGTATTTTAGACGATTTTTCGCTAGATTTATGTCCTGGTTCATTTTTCTTTATTTCTTTCTGAGACGTTCCGCAATAAGGGCAAAAAGAATGCCCTTCCCCGATTTCTCTTGCGCATCTTAAACAATATTTCATATTTATAAATCCTTTTCATCAAAATATATATTATGTCACCAAAAAGACACTCTCTAGAATTATTCCAACATGGAACTAAAAATCAAATCTGTGGGAAATTTTCACACAGGCTTTTCGCTTCACATTCCGAACCAGCTAGGTGATCAAACCCGATAAATCAGTGATTTAAGCGATTAATCACCGGTATCCTAGCTTTGGACTTGCTGTTTTTCGCACAAATTCGCCACCTTTCTTCTGGCACGATTCTTGCATCATAAGGGGGATGAGTCGGTTAAGTAAACAACTAATTCGGGAGAAGGTCGAGGAGATTCGGAAGCACAAGTTTTTCGA
>NZ_FRCW01000011.1 GCF_900143055.1 Fibrobacter sp. UWR3
CCCTTCGCCTTGTACGGGGCAACTTCTTCCTCGGACTTCGCGCAGATGCAGGCGAGTTCGAGTTCGACACCGAGCTTTTCCTTGTACTCGGCAATCTTCTGTTCCAGAATCTGAATGACACCGCCACCGACGGTTCCAGTACCAATTAAGCCAATACGCAGCATATTGCATCTCCTGTGAGGATTTAAAAAATAGAAAAATGTGATTGTCCTTACAATGTGTCAGCAACTAGCGATAATCTGGTTCTCGAAGTGGGAATATCCAGTTTCTTCGTTGTCCCACATGATGCAGTTATTCATTGTTAGGTTTTTGAGCTTGCAGTTGTCCCCGATGGTTACGTTGGGGCCGATGGTGCAGTTCTCGATGGTGACGTTCTTCCCGATGATGCACGGGGGAATCAACTTGACATTGTGAATGGTATCTCTTTGGTCGACGGCGGCGCGGCTGATGTTATTGAGTTCGAACTTGTTCTGTAGCAACCATGTGTTAGTTTGTATGAGAGTCTCGGGGAGCCCGCAGTCCAGCCATTCGCGGACGGGGGCGGTGCGGAACTTACAGCCCTGCTCAATCATCATCTGCAGTGCATCGGTCAGCTGAAATTCGCCCCTGGTGCGAATGTCGTTATCCATCAGGTGCTTCAGCGCCGCCCGGAGCGCCTTGACATCCTTGATATAGTATATGCCGACGATGGCCTCGTCGCTCACGAATTCCTGGGGCTTTTCCACGAGTCGCTCGATGCGCCCATTCTCGCCGGTGACGGCCACGCCGAAGCGTCGGGGATCCTGCACCGTGTAGGTGTACAGCACGTTCTCGCTTTCGTCCGCGAGTCGTCCGAGGTCCGCGTCGAACAGGGTGTCGCCGAGTATTATGAGCAGGGGCTCGTCGTCGCTTGTGTAGGGGAGCGCGAGGCTTATTGCCTGCCCCAGGCCCTGCGGGTCGCTCTGGAGAACGGTGCGAGTCTTGCCCCATTCGGGCTTGCCCGCCAGGTAGCGGTCCATGGCTTCGGCCTTGTAGCCGGTGATGAAGATGGTCTCGGTGGGCGCGAGTTGCCGGGTGTCGCCCACAATCCAGTCGATGATGGTCTTTCCGCCGACGGGCAACAGGCACTTGGGCAGGTTGTTGGTGTAGGGGCGCATGCGCTCGCCCTTGCCAGCAACAGGCAGAATGATCTTCATATAATTCCTTCTTCAGGGTTGCTGAAATTCTCCAAACAACAGCAATATTGTGGGACAAATGTAGAAAAAAGTTTGCAATTGTGCGAGTGGCGGCTCCGCCAAAGGGCTCCGCCGCCCCTCGCAAGATGGGGGATTTTGCCTCTTGCGGGTCGCGGCGGTGGATGGATGTTGATGCGGGTCGCAAGATGGATGAATGCTGATGCGGGGTGCAAGATGCCCGCGGGGTCGCTGACGCGCCCCCGCGAAAAATTCGGAAATTCCGAATTTACGTGAAATTTGACGAAATTGACCAAGAAAATAGAGGCCCAACAATACAATTTTCCCCAAAAATCGGATTTTGACATTTTGTGACAAAATGAAGATGTATATTTAGAGGGGTTTTAAAAGGGAAGTTTGTGGGTGGGCTTGTAAGCCGCAAAATTAAGAGCAACGAATGGGGAGCCAAAGTCGTTTCGGACCTTGCCGATTATATCCATACGCAGGATCCTACTTTGAAAGGCTTTAGCAAGAGAAACATCTACAACATGGTGATGCTGTATGACGAGTATTCGTCTGGTGATTTCCTTGATTTCGTGCAATCGAAGCTGAATCCTGAATTTGTGCAGCTTGAAACTGCACAATTGGACGTAGATGTGCTCCAAAAGAATGTGAAATCGGAAATTGTGCAGACAGCGTCTGCACAATTAGGATTGCTTCCGAGAATTGTTTTGTTGACGTCCTTCTCGAATCATGTGGAAATTCTTTGTAATTGCCGATCCTATGAGCAGAGGCTCTTTTATATGCTCTATGCAAACAAGGAACGCCTTAATTATAGGGAATTGAAACGTTGTATCGCAAACGACACATTTACAACCCTCTTGAGGACAAAGAAGAATCTGTCGAAGGGAATGCTGAAAAGTTATCCGCAGGCAGGCATAACCTTCAAGGACGAACTTTTCCTGGATTTCTTGAATTTACCGGAAAAACATTCTGAAAACAAGCTGAAAAAATCCATCGTGGAACAGATGAAGAATTTCATTCTTGAACTCGGCAGCAAGGAATTTCTGTTTGTTGATATGGAATATGTTCTGCAAGTGGGGTCGTCTTCGTATAAGGCTGACTTGCTCTTTTATCACAGGGGTTTGCAGGCTCTGGTGGCGATTGAACTCAAAACGACAAAGTTCCATCCCAAGGATTTGGGACAACTTGAATTTTACTTGGAGGCCTTGGACCGGGATGTTCGAAAGTCTAACGAAAATCCTTCTATTGGCATGATCCTTTGCCCCTCGGCAGATCAGGTTGTTGTCGAATATGCGATGAACCGTTCCATGAGCCCGACATTGATTGCCGAATACAAAAAGAAGTTGATTCCGCAAGAAACGGTTCAGAAATTGCTTGGTGAATACTGCGCCTCGTTCGAAACGGGAGCGTCACAAAGGAAAAAGATTGCGAAAAAGAAACGCTGATGCGGAATTTCGAGGCCTGCCGCCACAACCAGGTGAAGCATCTGCTCTATGCGTCGTCCAGTTCTGTTTATGGCTTGAACGCGAAGGTGCCCTACAGCGAAGACGACAAGGTTGACAATCCTGTTAGTTTGTATGCGGCGAGCAAGAAGAGCAACGAACTGATGGCGCATTCCTACGCGAAGCTTTACGGCATCCCGATGACGGGACTGCGCTACTTCACGGTTTACGGCCCGTGGGGGAGGCCCGACATGAGCCCTATGCTCTTTGCCCGCGCCATCTCGAAGGGCGAGCCCATCAAGGTGTTCAACAACGGTGACATGATCCGCGACTTCACCTACATCGACGACATCGCCGAGGGCTCCGTGCATGCGCTCGACCACATGCCTGTCGCCGACAAATGCCCGAACGGGGTTCCGTATAAAGTATACAACATCGGCTGCAGCCACCCGGTGAAGCTGATGGACTTTATCGCCGAAATCGAGAACGCCTACGGCGAGCCCGCGAAGAAGGAGTTCCTGCCGATGCAGCCCGGCGACGTTTACCAGACAAACGCAGATACCACGAAGCTTGAGGCGGAATGCGGTTACAAGCCCCACTGGAGCCTGCACAACGGCATCGCCGAGTTCATGAAGTGGTACAAGAGCGACAAGAACCCGCTGAGGTAGGGCAGTTGCTGGATGAGGGGCACAAGATGCCCGCGGGGTCGCTGGCGCGCCCCCGCGAAATATTTTTCAAAAAATGCGTCGGGGGTATTGACAATCGTTTCGCGTTTGTGTATATTTGATAGTGAACAAATGTGTATTATTGCTGATTTTGGGGAGTACTCGGCCCCAAAAACCGATGGTGCCATTTGCGGAATGTAGTTCAAAAATGTATATTGAGGGGTAGATATGGCCTTGGCTATTAGCAATATTCCGATTCTGACGGGCGCGGCGGCATCTTCTTTCGTGAAAAATGCGGAAGACGCCGAGAAGAACCGTGGTTCCGTTGATTTCTCCCGGCAATGTGCCGAATGGAGCGGTTTCGACGTGCGTAACGCAGCACGAATTGCCAAGCTGAGGGCCGAAGGAAAATGGCCTTTCTAAATAGTATATTTGGAGTATGCAGCAGATTCTTATTCAAAATTTCGGGCCGATTGTTAACAGTTGTGGTGTAACCTTGAAAGTAAATAAGGTTACTGTTCTCTGTGGTAGGCAGGGGTCCGGAAAAAGCTCTATTGCCAAGTTGATATCGACCTTCTTTTGGCTTGAGAAAGCCTTGGTTCGGGGTGATTTTGGCATTAATGAGTTGACTGCAAAAAATGTGTTTCGCGATAAATATTGTGCATTCCATAACATACAGAACTATTTCAAAACGGATACATATTTTTACTTCAAGGGTACGAAGTTTGAGTTTACCTATGAAAAGGGCAGGCTGAATGTCGCTGAAATAAAAACGGCTCGGAACTTTGTCCGTCCACAGGTGATGTATATACCTGCGGAGCGCAATTTGATGGCGGCCTTGGATGATGCCGATAAGATCCAAAATTTGCCGGGGTCATTGTCTGCAATGTTGGACGAGTATTCCAGGGCCCTAAGAAATACGAAAAAGCCTCTGTCTCTCCCGCTTAACGGGTTCAAGGTGTCGTACGACGAGCTGACCAAGTCTGCTTGGCTGAGTGATTCTAATTTTAGCATAAAAATGACTGAAGCTGCAAGTGGCTTCCAGTCTATGGCTCCTATGGTCATTGTGACGCGTTACTTGTTTAACAAGATTAAGGAAAACAAGAAGGGGGCTGGCTTGGAATCGGCTAGTGAAGTGGAACGACGCAAGATTATTAATCGCGTTACTAAGCTTTTGAAAGATGGGTCGTTGTCTAGTTCGATGCGTGCCACGCTGATTAAGCAACTTCATGCGGGGTATTTTAATGGGCGCTTGGTAAACATTGTCGAAGAACCCGAACAGAATCTTTACCCGGAAACTCAACGTAATGTGTTGAATGAACTTTTGAAGGTCAACAATGAACTGGCTTATAACCAGCTTGTTTTTACGACGCATAGTCCCTATATGTTGAATTACCTTACTCTCGCCATCAAAGCGGGTATGCTTAAGGAAGATTTGAAGCATTCTGCGAAGTCAAAGGAGTTGCTCGGGAAGATGGATTTGATTGTGCCTCGCGGTGGTGCAGTACGCCCGAAGGATGTCTCCATATATGAAATTTCGCAGGATGGCGAATTCCAACTTCTGGGCAATTATGATGGTGTTCCTAGTGATACGAATTTTCTGAATTCCGCTTTGAACGATACGAACGAGATGTTCGATGCATTGCTTGAAATCCAGGATGAGGTGCGTAGATAATGGATTTCTTTAATCCCGTATATCGTAAGGAACCACCGCGGACCGACGTCCTTTTTGGCTTGGTTGACAAGGAAGGCTGTTGGCGATGCTACCGGTCAACTTAAATCAACGATTGATGTTTTTCTGAAGACGAAATCTGCTAAAAAAGTGGGAAAACGCTATGCTTACGTAGCGAATCGGCGGCATCCTGATTTTTCGCGGGGAATGGCAGAAGTGAAACAGCGGTTCTATAATGCGAGCGGATTTCATCTGTGCTGTAAAAATACGATAGAAGTTAAGTGAGCCCCCGCCCCCGGCCCTGGCCGGGGAACCTCCCCGATATGAGCCCGATGCTGTTTGCCCGCGCGAAATTTTTTTTCGAAAAATGCGCCGGGGGTATTGACAACCGTTTCGCGTTTGCGAACATTTGATAGTGGGCAAATGTTCAGTTTGTGGCGTCGGCTAGTGAAAATAGGGCGGATCTAATACCGATCTTGACGGGCGCGGCTGCCGAGACTTTCGTAAAAAATGCGGAGGCGGCAGAACGGAGCCGTGGCTCTAAAATGGCCTTTCTAGAATCTTCCATGGGAGAAGCGGGATCTTATATATCCGGCAGTATTGATTAGTCGCCTTGGTGTGAACAATTCGTTCAAGAAGATGCATGTCGGCAGCAAGTTGCTTGACTACATCAAGCAGTGGTTCGTGGATCCTGACAACAAGACGGGCTGCCGTTACCTAGTGGTCGATGCATATAACCAACCGGTTCCACTTGCTTTCTACGAGGCGAATGGGTTTAAGTATATGTTCTCTTCGGAACAGCAAGAATGCGAGTACCGCAAAATCGAATCGGTTGCAAAACTGCACACCCGTATGATGTATTTCGACTTGATGTTGTTGACTGGTGTGGCGGGCTAAGTCGTTTTAGACCATGTCGATTATATCCGCCTGCAATAACTACGATATCTAGGCACATCAAGGGGGCTGGAAAGTGGCGAGTTGGACGCGGATTCAGTTGTTGCATTTTTTGCAACAGTTCGGGGTTTCAAAACTTTCTATTCTACGCGTAATTTGCGTTAAATGAGCCCGCCAGACGGATTGCCCCCGCAAAACCCCCTTTTTTTAGTGAAAAATCCCACTTTTGGCCGTTTTGTAAAGATTTTTTGAGCCTTCTCTCCCGAAAAAAGTTATTTTAAGCAGGACGGGACTCGTGTGGGCCCCGCGTCGCGGCGTGTGCCGCGGGTTTTTGTGTACACTGAACGGACTGTGGACGGTATGGGAAAGATTACTACAGACAAGCGCGCAGGCTTTACCCTCATGGAACTGATGGTCTATATCGCCATCGTGGGTATTGTCGTTATTGTCGCGGGCCAGGCGTTCAGCAATTCGACCAAGATGCGCGTCCGCACGCAGAGCATGCTCAAGGCTTCCGAGGTTGCCGAGAACGTGGCTGCGCTGATGGTGGATGACATTGCGCAGATGGGTGCGAAGAGTGTGACGGATGCTAGCGCTTCTGACGCAAATGCGGATGCTTTTGATGTAAAGACGAAGGTCTACATAAAATCAGATGATCCGGATAAGGATTTATCGTCTTACCATTTGCATAAGAATAAGTTTGGAACTGGCCTTGATAGTTTGGCTGTGCTTCGTGTTAATTATAGCTCTACCGGTGAGTATATTAGAACAGAGAAGGTTGCGTGGTTTGTCAGAGCGAACCATAAACTGTATCGTACTTGTCAAGAAATTGATGGAACTCCGGATGCTGAAACCTGTACTGCAGATGGATTAGAGGTGGAAATAGCGGAAAATGTTGAAAAATTTTCCGTAATTCCAGCAAAGCCGAGAGTGCTAGATGCAGATGCCTCAAAACTTTTCCCAAATTATCCTGATGCATCAAAAAAAGGCTTTAGATTTATTGCCTACGAAAATACATCGGAAATGTTTTTAAAGGCAGAATCTTCGCCAATCAAGGGCGCTAGTACTGTATCGCTTACGAATATGGTAACGAATTATAAAAGCGATGGTTCAATGCCATCAAATCCTGTCAAGCATGTTTTCTTTCTTGCTGATTCTGTTGGATCGGACGAGGCGGCGGTTACGGCATCGTCATGGAAAAATAATTGTAAAGCTTTGACGTTCCAAAAGGGCAAAACGTATGAGCTCAGTTTAGAAATGACAGACATGAACAATCAGTTAAGGATGTTTAGGCCCGGGGTTGATCATTTTGCTGTAGGTATTCGTAACGTTGGTGGGGATGCTCCTGCGGTAATTCCTGATGTTCCTGATTTTCTCATTTATCCTCCCGCCCATAGCAATGGTGCAGGTAAAAGGTCTGTGTCTTTTATGACGCGGGGAATAGATGATGGTAGTGGTAATAAAATTGACGTGACCGGCTGTATTGTATTTACCGTATCGCTTTTTTCGCCGACAGTCAGCATGTCGCCGATAACTCTATCGAATATCCAGTTATATCAGATAAATGATGGGGACTATATGTTTGATGAAACTTACACACCGTTGTTGGCAGACAATTACACACCATCGTTGGCAGACAAGAAAAACGTTAAAGCGTTCCGCATTGATATGGTTGTGAAAAAAAATGGCGAAGGTAGTTCACTCAATTTAGTTATCCCGACGCCGAGCAACGGGTCTGCGGACTAGGAGATGTTTATGATTTTGAACGAAATGCGAAAGAAAACAGGCGTGTCGCTCATCACCGTCCTTCTCTTTATGCTTGTTGCAACCATCGCGGCGACAGCAACTTACAAATGGCTCACTAGCGAAGGACGTTCGAGTGCGTCAAGAATGATGCAGGCTGAAGCGCGACAGGCTGCTGTGGCCGGTATTGAATCTGCGCGTTCGTGGATGACCTATCATGGTAACGATGTTGGCGCTATTATCAAGCAGTATTTCGATAATAAGAAAAAACCTATTAGTTTAGACAAGGTTCTTCCTGAAACAGAAATTGGTAATAATGGGCAAGGTAGCCAGAATTTTAGTGTATCTGTGGTCGCTGTAGATGCAAGTACCAATGTCTATAAGATAAAGGTTGTTTCTACGGGTAAGGCGCGGAATGGTAGTACGCATACAGAAGCAGCTGTCATGAAAGTTTCTGGACTTTACAGGGTGATGGTGCCGACTAAGGAAGAAGATGTTTCTGCTGATTTAAATTACAACTTTGCATATTATGGTGGTTCTACGACTATGGGAACCAATTCAAAGGCTGATGCCATGTTGGTTAATGGCGACCTTACAGGAAGTCAAATAACGGTAGAAAATGATGCTATTATTACAGGTAATCTTAGCAGCAACAATACAAACCACCTGAAATTGGGAGCGAATACTTGCGTGCGGCAAAATCTTATAATT
The DNA here is from genome assembly GCF_900143055.1 of Fibrobacter sp. UWR3. Classification (NCBI taxonomy): domain Bacteria; kingdom Pseudomonadati; phylum Fibrobacterota; class Fibrobacteria; order Fibrobacterales; family Fibrobacteraceae; genus Fibrobacter; species Fibrobacter sp. UWR3. Next base: position 8,303 of record NZ_FRCW01000011.1, read on the forward strand.
TCTAACCAAGGGTTGGATTCTGCTCACAATATTTACGTTGGTGGAAATGTCAATAGTTTTTCGATATCTGCAAATGGTAATAAGAAAATAACAGGTGATGCGTATTTTAATGGTAATGTTGGTGTGTCTCAAAGTGGAGCGGGTATTACAATTTTGGGAAATGTTTCGTTGAGGGGTCGATGGGATGGTAACCCGACAGCGCATAAGACCTACATTGGAGGAAATATGTGCTTGCTGGAGAATGCGTCTAAAGTTGACTTTAAAAATCCGGGTAATGAAAACCAGGGAAATTTCGAACTTAAGGGCTCAATGTGGGTCCCGAATGAAAGAGGTCTTGTTGGCAATAAGGTTGCGCCAAATGGTAATTATGCTTATGTAAAACTAGGAACAAACGCTAATTCGCAGTTATATATAAAAAACGTCAACATATGTGATGAAAAATATCGTGTAGGGTCATTTCCGACTAATAGACTCTATTTTACTCCAACGACAAACTATTATGATGATCATATCCCGAGTATTTTGTACCCCTGGACACTCTATACAGCAACTGGATCATGCCCGAATGATAATGGAGACTATTCTTATTATTATCAGGCTCATGATTTAGGATTATATCACATTAGGTACTCTTGTAAGGGAGACTGGAATAATTGTGAAAAAGAAGTGACGCGAACTCATACGGGTGATTATACGGCTTTCTATTCCGAAGCGTTGAAGGATAACTTGCATTCGGATGTATCCGGCGAACCATCCATAGCATGTGCGGATGGTATTTATTCGTATTGCAATGAGTACTTTAAAAATCTGAATAATTGTCCGGATGATAATGCGAAAAAGGCTGTCCCCGATATCTTAAAGACGGACAGTTCCTATGGTGCCGCAAAATATCAGACAGAATGTGTTGCAAATGTGCTTGCAAAGTCTTTTGCTCAGTTGAAAGATGGAAAAGGTGTGGAAGAATTGAATAATTGCGAAAAAACCGTTCCGGCAAGTGAAAAATATGGCAGGGGGGATAATCTTTATCTTGTCGTGCGTGCAACTCCTGAAAAGTTGGGATACATTTTTACTGATCCTAAAACCGAGTTTGACGGAAAGTTTATCATTTTTGTTGATGGAACAGGATTGACGGGAAAAGTGCCTGGGACAACGTCAAGTAGCGAAGTTTTTATGTATTTACCATATGGTTCTGGGGAACTTCAACAGTATAGTAGTCACAGCCTGTTTAAATATTTCATTTTTTCAGATGCTGACATATCAGCACTTGGAAATGGTTCTACCGGAATGTGGAAGGGCTCGTTCTACATGAAATCCGCAAACTGCGCCAAGATACCAGGAGGCTTGAATGACAAGCAGACAATGGAATATGATTCAGCAATGGCAAGCCATTTGGCTTCTGTAGGGGTTATTTGCCCAAGGTTGGCTGAAACTTGTGGTGAGGCAATGAATGAACCTGCTGATCCTACACTGACCGATGACGAACTCGTTTCAGAAGGAGGCTACGATAAGAACTATATTGCGACGGGGGCTCAACTCCATATAGAAGTAGAATCGGAATATGCGAATGCGGAAACAGTGTCCAGGCCTGATACTGTCAAGAGTTCCTTGATTGTCTTGCCTCGCGTGATATATTTGAGTGAAGAAGCCGTTGGCAAACTGACGGATTACTTCACGGTTATGCCGTTGAACAGAGCGAGTACGCAACTTAATGGATTGACCACTTGCGCGGGAGGCCCCTCAGCGACGACCGAACTTTCTACGCAGACGTCAGTAATGAAGTTTGGTAAGAACTACAAGTGTACCTATAGGGAAGGCGACTTTGAGAGTGAATTCTATGTTTCCGTGACGGGAGAAGCCCCAACGGATGCGCGTGTTTCTTTTGAAAGTCCCGCTTCTGTGTACATAACATCTGGTACGGCCAGTACAAATGCAGTAAATCTCCTGGTTCCGGCCGTAGGTGGAACAGCTTCTCAGAATTTCAGCGTCGAAATAAATGTGATGAATGATAACCTTACCGGTTGGACGATTACTTCCGCAAATCCCAATTTAGAGCCGAAAGCTGGTTATGACAATGTTTATGTGTATAGCGGATCTGCGGGGAATACGGCTCAAACAATTCCGTTGTTTACGGTCACGACCACATCTAGTGCTCAGACGGGATCCGTGATTTTCGCTCTGCAGTCTCCGACTAATTGCGCAATTCTCGGAAATGCTACCAAATCGTTCAATATAACAGGGTATGCGACCATCAAGCGCGAAGGAATCGACAGATATTGTGAAAAATACCCCGACAACTGTAAGGGTGATAATTTGAAATATGCTACTGCTGCGGATGACGAAGAGTGCGATATGGTTTCGGGGGTCTGGGTTGAAGCTATTTCTAACTGCACAACAGAAGAGGGCATGGCAAATGAACAGTGGAGATGTCCGTCGGGCAATAGTAGCAGCAATCCGATCCAACTTAGGGCGCTTTCGTTTAATTCCAACTACTGTGTCCTTTACAAGCCTGATTTGGACAACTCTATTGTTGGAGCGAAGGATGATAACGATAATCCCGACAAGCCCTATATCTTGTATGCGTCTCTCAAAAAGAAAAGTGTCCCGTTGCGTATAGAAAAGGTGGGTGCTAAGGATTCCGATACAAAAATTGAGGTTTGGAAGAAAAAAACTGGATTGGAAGAATTTGAAGTATTTAATGACGAATGCAAGAGTACCGTTTGCGAGTATTCGATACCTGTGGGGACTACGATAAAGTTGGTTCCAAATGCGTCAGGGAACGATGCTTTCAAGTATTGGTCGTGCCACGATACTCACTGCGATTGGGTGAACAACGTGAGTGAGGAACTTGTGTTTACAATAAGTGAGAACCGTTCTTTAATGGCGCATTTCAACGAACGAGACGAACACTGCTTCTATTCCTCTCTTGATACTATGACTACGGCATGCGCTAGTGTCTCGGAACCGGAGACAAATCGCCATTGCATAGACGAATGTGACAATTCGTCAAAATGTAATGTCGGCAGCGGTAAGTATGGAGATAACGCAAAGTGGCTTCGTGTGGCATCGACTGCTGGGGCGCAGGTTCCGTCAGTAGATAACGGATTCCTGAGTCATATTTCAGGAGGCCAGACGTCTCTAATCATGCACCGTAATCTGGCTGGACCAAACGGAATGTTGACTGCGAGAATAAAAACTGCGAAAGTTTCTGCTGGTCATGAAAATGAAATGTTGAACGATGGCTTTGTTGTAAGGTCGAACAAGGCCGTTGGCGAATACCTTATGGTCAATATATATGGGAAATCAAATGCTGCGTACGCTCGTGTATGCCTTGCTTCTGGCCTTTCTACATCTTCGGCTAACTGCATTGAACATCGCCTTGTGAATGGCTCCGATAACTCCTTCACCATTGACCCAATGGAGCCGATAAATGTGAAGCTGACTTTAAATAGGTCCGATTTGACAGTTGTGGCTAAGGGTGCTTACAGCCACACGTTCAATTTGTCGTCTGATTGGTCTTATGGAACCCTGAATGATGCTGAGCATCAGTATGTCGGCTTCAAACTTTCTAATCCTGAATTCCAGATTCACGATATCGGTTGGAGGACTGACGATTTTACGAATACGGCTTGCTTTGACTATCCGTCGATAAGTTGCTCGTTTGCTGCAAACTATTTGGGAGGACAGGTTCCGCTTGAAACGGCGGTCGAACCATGGGTTGGCTACTCTAGCTGGTTTGAAAATTCTGGAAGTTGCAGTATTGACGCGTATTACTATAATGGCTGTGATATGCCCTCTAGTTACTTTGTGAATCGATGGAATGGCTCTCTTGTTGGTTCTTGCTCGCAGGGGACGGATGATGGGTACTACAAGAGTGTAAACAATGCTGCGGATGGTTTGAAACTGACTAGCGGAAACAAGTTCTACTTTGAAGAAGAAGGCTTGCATGGATATTTACACAACGATGGAAATGGGTATGTTCAAAATGGTTCCGTAAAAGCGGCTTGTCCGAATACGGATAATACCAGCATTGACTTGTTTGCAAATTGCGGACGTTTCTATGTTGGAGACCAGAAAAAATGCTCGAAAAATGTAAAAATCTTCCTGGGAAGCGAGTATATATCGGGTGAAAGAGCGTTCACTCAGAATGATGCTGTGTTCAATTTGAGAGAGGCTGCACTAAACTTTGATTTTGAAGGCCTGTCCGACGGCGCCGACATAAAGATCGTCCTTGTCGACGAAAACGGGGTTGAATCTCCAGCAAGATATCTCAGCAATTCGGCAACGTCAATCCCTGTTGAAGAATTCTTGAACAAGTACGGATTCAACCCGGAAAAGGTAAAAACGGTCCGGTTGCAGGCTTCTTCTGGCTTTACACTGAAGGCGATATCCAGTGATTGCCCGTATGCGATAACCATGAATTGCGATGCAGTTTCTGCAGGGTTTGATAAAGAAAATACGAAAAAATGGGTTATCACAGCTCCGATTGGAAACGTGTCGAATGCGAAACATTGCAAGATAACGGCGAATTCAGGTGATATCGTTGTTCCTGGTGAATTTGTGAGCTGCAATGAAAATGGCCAGTTCATGGTGGATGATAATGCGGAAACGCCGTTCGAAGAACATTTGCATACGGGAACTGGCTCGCTCCAATATACGTTCACGATTGGCGCATACGAGGACGATGATGCCGATTACAATGATGCGCCGACGGTAAGTTGCAATGCGACTACTAAAGAATACAAAAAGATGACGATAGATTGTAGCATTCCGGAAAACGAAAAGACTGTGATTCAGGGGCTTGGTGTTCCAACATTGACTTATTCGTTTGAGAACTGCCCGAGTACAGGGTGCTATTACTCTGTTTCGCTGACAAGTGACATAACTGATATCGGGTATGGCGAAGGGAAACAGCCTGTTACAGGAGATATTTGGACCCCATCTGTCAATACGAAGGCGGAAAAGTTCTCGACAGGAAAATACAGTTATACAGTCAAGGCTACGAATAAAGCTGGCGCTGTATACGAAAGTTGCACTACAGATGAATTTGAGGTAATTGCCGCTGTGGAAGCAGAAGCAAGCTGTAGTATTTCAGGGAATACGTTGAGTATTTCTGCTTCTAGCTCTAATTATGAAAATGTCCCTGTCAAGGTTGTTGAGACGAGTGTCTTAGGGCATGTTTTGTGGACGCAGAATATGCTGGTAAATGCAAACGCTGTTTCAACATCTTTGGATCTTAATAGAGATGATGTTGTTGCGGAAGGAGGAACAATCGTTTTATCTATTCTATATGGAACGGATGGACAGTCATCTTGCGGGACTTACAAGCGACCCGTCGGAGTGCCTACCGGTGAATGCTCTGTTAGTCCGGAATCAATGTATTCTGATGCTACAGAAAAGGCAACGTTCTCTGTTACCGGCGTAACGCATTGCAATAGCTGGGTCTTGAAAAAAGATGGCGTGACAGATCCTGTTTCGTCGTCAAGCGAATGTGGAGAAAGTATTTCAGTTCCGAATCTGGGCCTAGGCACTTACAGTTTGTACTTTAATGGAAGTACGGACTCGCTTTGTTCTCGAACAGTGGCAGAAAAAACGCACGCAACGCTTTCGTGTAGTAGCATTGCTATAGAGGATAAAGATGCTGCAAGTTCTGTTGAGATAACGATTCCTCATGGGAATCTAACTGTAGGTGGATGTGAAGGTGCCGGATGTACATATACCGTTGCTGCAACGACAACTGGCGCTGCTGTTTCTGGTGCAACAGGTGATTTTACGGGTGGAGATATCACGTTCAACGCGACAAATCCGTCTGGTACCATAGGTTATTCGCTGACATTGACTGATGATGGCGGACACACAACGGACGCATGTACCTTTGAAGTGAAGTATACTTCGGGAGGTTCCGGTGGAGATGTATGTGAATGTTCTTGTGAAAGCGCCAGTTGCTCGAATATAGAAACAGCATCTATGACATACAACAATGCAAACACTCATTGCATATTCTTCGAAACAGCGTCGAAATTACATTGGGGCAATCAAGCTTCGCAATCTTTCAAAATTAATGGCAAGTCATTCACGAACAACCTTGAGACGGTATGCGAAAATGAAACAGCGTGCAACACGTGGCTTTCGGCAAATGTCCCCCAAAAGAAAAATGGAGGTTATTATATAGACCTTCCCACATGGACTTATGCAGAAGTGATAATTACTGGCACTGTTCCCTCTATTTGCAGTAGCGGTAGCGGTGGTGGCGGTGGTGGCGGTAACGAAGGCAAGTGCATTGCTTTCGTGAATGGAGTCGGCGAATACGATGAACATTGTTACAAATCTGGATTGAAAAATATGGCAAATGGAAAGTGCTATACAATGAATCCTGATCGCAAACCTTCTCCTGTGTGGATAAATGATGAAGCCAATCAGACCTGGTGGTGGATTGAAACGTCTTGCGATTAGTAAATCGTCAGATAGAGTAATTCTTTTTGCAAATGTATAAGCCCACCGGGGAGCCTTCCCTTTCTCCCTAAACAAATCAAAGCCCCAGGACGCACACACCGCCCGGGGCTTTTGCCGATGAAAGGGGAGGGGCTTCTAGGAGATTCCCGCCAAATCTGGTGCGCTTCGACAACACTTCGATAAACTCAGTGCATCGGCTCAGCGACCTTATGACGGGCTGGGGATGACAATAGAACTACGCCGTTGCCAGTTCTTTCGCGGCTTGCCGCTTCAGCTTGACCACTTCCTGCTTCGGGAGCTTGGTAACACGGACAATTTTGTCAACGGAATCGCCTTCGGCAAGCATCGCGAGGGCGATTTCGTTTGCCTTGTCTTCGCCGCCCTGCAAATATGATCCCTGTTTTTCGTAAATAATATTCGTCATCCCGTCAACCTCGTTCAGGAGTGTTTCGTCGGTGTACCCTACTAAAGATACATCTTTCATGAAGTCCTTGTCAAGCAGTTTCTTCAGCTTTTCCTCGGGGATGTCCTTTTCTTCAAGAACATCCCGGAATAAGCGCAGCATCTCAGCCCTGTCGGTCGCTTCGCGCTTGCCCGGCGGGGTGCGCTTGTCGATGGCGAAGAACTTCTCGATTTCGACCAGATAGATATCCAGCTTGTTGTAGAAAATGCGACGGTTGCGCACGATTTGCGCATGGTGCAGGTAGGTATCCGGTTCCTTCGGGAACTGGTTCTCGGTCAAAAGCGAGAGCACGTAGATGTGCGGCAGCTTGTAATCTTGCGATTTCTTGACGGTGCGCGAGACGACGCGGCTGGTGTAGTAGAAGAGTCTGTTGACGAAAAGCTTGTTGAATGTCTGCTGTACCTCGATAAGCACCGGCTCACCGGATTGCGTGGTGCCGTAGATGTCGAAGATGGCGGTCTTGTCGTTGAGTACTCCCGGATTCTCGGGTACGCCCAGCGTGTAAGTCTTGATAGCCTTGTGACCGGTGAGGCCGAGCATGGCGTTCAGGAACTTCACGGTGCGCCGAGGCTTGGCCTCGTTTGCCATGAGCATCTTGAAGATGCCATCGCTGAACGGGTAGACGTTCTTGTACTTCTTGCGGTATTTCGCCAGGTGCTCGGGATGCTCGTGTACGTCCTTGACCATGGCGAGGAATTCCTCTCTTGTCATTTTTATTTCGTTTATTGCGGGAACGCGCCCGTGTCGCGGATAAGGAATACCCTATCTATACTATAAAACGATTTCGCGGCCAAAATGTGCCAAATAAATTTTGTTTACGTGCAATTTTTACATTGCGGAAACAAAAAGATCCCCGACCGAGTCGGGCAAGACGAATGAAAAGATCCTCGCCTGCGCGAGGATGACGATGGTAAGGCGGGGATGACAATGGTGGGGGTGACGAATGAAAGGATCCTCGCCTCCGCGAGGATGACGATGGAGGGGGCGGGGATGACGAATGAAAGGATCCTCGCCTCCGCGAGGATGACAATGGTGGGGCGGGGATGACGAAGGTAAGGTGGGGATGGCTAAACTGATTTGAGCCTACTTGCCTTCGACGAGTTCGGTGGCGAGTTTCTTCATACCCGGGAAATCCCACTTGCCGCTACCCAGCTTCGGGATGTTCTCGACGCTGAATACGCTCCCGGGCTGCATCAGGGGCGGCATGCCGGACTTGCGCAACTTGCGGGCGATATCTTCCGGGTCTTCCGCTTCCTTCACGAGCAGCACGATGCGTTCGCCCTTCGAGGAATCGGGCACTGCCGTGACGGCGAATTCCTTGCCGTCAAGAATCTTCGTTTCGCCGATGCGGAGTTCGACTGCGGTAAGCGAGATCATTTCTCCTCCGAGTTTCGCGAAGCGGCTGTATCGCCCGAGAATCTTCACGAATCCTTCTTCGGTAATGATGCACTTATCGCCGGTCTTGTACCAGCGCCTGCCTTCGGTAATAAAGACAACGTTGTTTGTCTTTTCCTCGTCCTTCAGGTAACCCTTCATCACCTGCGGGCCGGTAACGGCGAGCATGCCTTCGGCGCCTTGCGGCAGGAACTCGTTTGTCTCGGGGTCAATGATGGCGGCTACGGTACCGGGAGGCGGTATGCCGATGGTATCGGGGTCGCTGCATTTTTCCATGGTGAGGAAGTCATCGAGCAGCACGTTGGGCGCGTTTATCGTCGCGAGCGGGGTAAGTTCCGTGCAGCCGTAGCCTTCGTAGATATCCTTGCCGAACTTGAGCTTGAACGCCTCGCGCATTTCGGGGCGCAGCTTTTCGGCACCCGCGATAATATAGCGGAGCGTATCGAGACACATCGGGTGTACCCAGCGGTTTATCGCAATCGCGCGCAGGAACGTGGGGGTGCCCATGAGGATGGTCGTCTTGTACTGGGCGCACACGCGGGCGAGCGTCTTGATGTCGGTCGGGTCAGGGCAGAGCACCATGGGCACGCCGTCAAGGAGGGGCAGGATAAACGTGAGCGTGAACCCGAACGAATGGAAAAGCGGGAGCAGTGCAGTCATCACGTCGGTACGGCACAGCTTGATGACGTTATCGCCCTGGAGTGCGTTCGAGATTACGTTCTTGTGCGTGAGTTCGACGCCCTTGGGCGTACCTTCCGAGCCTGAACTGAATAGGATTACCGCATCGTCGGAGAGTTTTGCGGAAGTGAACCAGAGCGGCCTCAGGATGCTCTTGGGGCATGTGCGGATAATGAATGCCGAGACGAGTTTCCCGAGCGTCGTGAGTTTCTTTTCTTCGTCGTCCAGATAAATTATCTTGCACTTTTCTGCAATGTGGACAAATTCACCATTCTTGTTGCAGAGCTTGTCGAGGAAGGCGTGCGTCGTGACGACGGTAGAAACTTCTGCCTTTTCGATGCAGCCGAGGATGGTGTCCACGGGGGAGGAATAGTTTAGGTTGACGCTCGTCTTGCCGGTGCCGAGAATCGAGATAATCCCGAGTGCGGCGTCGCGGCTTGTCGGGAGCATGAACCCGATGTTCTTCTCGTTTCTCGCAATTGACCTGATTGCCTTGCCGAAGTGATGGCAAAGGCGAATCATGTCGTAGCCGTTCACGTGGTTGCCTGCGGGGTCTATGAGTATCGGGCGGCTACGGCGCTTGCGCATTGCCTTGAACCAGAGCGGGATGATGGATTCGGAATGCTCCATCGCGAGGTTCCATATGTCGCTTCCGAGGTACTGCAGGTCCTTGCGGATTTCTTTTTCGGATGCGCTTGTGGGGAGCGGCTTGGAGAACCCGACGCTTATCACGCGGTTGAACGCCTGCGGGCGCATCACGCATTCGGATGCCTGGCTGTAGCGGCTGCCCCAGAGCCCCTGGATGTAGAACGGGATTATCTGCGCGCCCGTGTTCTCGATTGCCTTGCTGTAGTCGAGCGAGAACTTTGAAACAAACGGTGTCTTGGAAACTTCGCCTTCGGGGAAGATTACCACTGCCTCGCCGTTCAGGAGCGCCTTGCGGATTTGTTCCATGGCGGGGGCGGGGTCGCGGCGGTTAATGTCTATCACGTATTTCCCGTGCATGAACCAGCGCTGGTACCAGTCGGCAAACGTGTTGCGGTTGCTTGCGAGGCGTAGCGGGCGTGGCGATGCCATCTGGAGTACAGCCCAGTCAATAAAGCTGAAGTGCGGGCCAACAAGAAGAACGGGGCCTGTTTCGGGAATGTTCTCGACTCCCTTCACGATAAAGCGGTAGCGGAACACGAAGGCGAACGCGAAGCGGAGCGACGCGCGCAGGAGCGTCATGGGGGTCTGCTTCAGGTTCATGATAAAGCACAGCGCGAGGATTACCGCAAGAATCATGAAGCAGTAATCGAGCGTAATTGGCGTGAATATCAGGAGCAGCGTCTGCCCGCCCATGATGAGCACGAGGAACGCCATCTGAATCATGTTCGCGACGGCGTGTATGCGGCCTGCGGTATCGGGGCGCGTGAAACTTTGGAGAACCGTCCGCAATATCACAAAGCCTGCGCCGGTGCTGAACCCGATGATGCCGTAGAGAACTGCCTGCAGCCAGTCGTTGTGCACGAACGGGATGGCGAACATCGTGATGGCGGAAGCGGCCGCGGCAAACGGGATGAGCCCGGTTTCGACAAAGCCCTTGGAAGCCCAGCTGGCGGAAAGTGCACCGACAAAGTAACCCGCGGCAACGATGAACATCGATATGGGAATGACCGCCGTGTTGAGCATGTCGTTCATGCTCTGGATGAGTATGAGGAATATCTGCGTTACGCCCCAGAAGGCGGTGAGCCCGAGGATGGCGAGCCGCACGATGGGGTGGCTCCAGGTGGCGGAAAAATTGCGCATGGGGGAGCGCATCTTGAGTTCGTTGTGCGATACGCCCGCGCGGATGAAGAATGCGGCGAGGGTCGAAAGTGCGCTGAGCCCGAGATAAATCCAGAGCGTAAGGTCGATGCTTACCGGGGAATCGGGGCGGCCCGAAAGCCCCATCGCGAAAAACGCCGCACCCGCGGTGCCGAGCACGGAGAGTGCCATGTACCACGAGTTTATTTTCACGAGGTCCTCGTTCTTGACGATTTCCTTCATTATCCCGAGTTTTGCCGGAGTGAGGACCGCGAGGAACACGCCGTATAGGCCCAGCAGGCCATAGGCCACCCATTCCGCACCCGCGACGTAGCACACGACAATCGCGATGACGGAGGCGAGCATGCCCACGGACGACCACGCCATCACGCGGCCCTTGTGGTAGTGGCCCGCGAAGTAGCTTGCCGCTGGCATCATGAAGATGCTCGGGGCAAAGATGGCGACCTGCAAAAGCATGCTGCGCCACCAGAAGGCGGAACCTTCGAACGAGAAGGAGAGCCAACGTTGGAAATGGACGAACAGGCCCATCTGAACGAAAATGCTGCAAAAGACAAACAGCAAAAACAACGGGGCACTCGGATACTTGCTCAGTTTCATAAATCCTCTAGAGTTACCCAAAGTTAGTATTATGGGTATGTTTATCCACGAGTCTGTAGTTTACATTAAACTTACTTTTTAGTGACGGGGCGCCCGATTCGTTTATTGTTGGCAAGTGTTTCCATATAAACGCAAAATTTTTTAAATTTTCTTACCCGAAACCCGGATTGAAGGTAACCGATGAGCGAAGATATTTTGTCAAAAATCGTACGCATGCGCCGCGAGGATATCGAGCGGCTGGGCCTGAATTTCGGAATAGAGATTCCGGAGAAGCGACGCCGCGGGCACATCGAGTTCCTCGGGACGCCGGGTGCCATTCTCGAAGTCAAGCGTGCATCGCCCTCGAAGGGTGACATCGCTCCGGACCTTGACCCGGTTGGGCTTGCCAGTACGTATGCGGATGCACACGCCCAGGCGGTTTCGGTGCTGACCGAAGGCAATTTTTTCAAGGGAACGCTCCGCGACCTGATTGCGGTCGCCGATTCGATGGAAGAACGCGTAAAGAAGGGACTGCACGCCTGCGCCGTTTTGCGCAAGGACTTTCTTTTGTTCGAAGACGAAATCGATATCGCGTACCGTTGCGGTGCTGATGCTGTGCTCCTGATTGCAAGAATCCTGGATGACGGACAACTTATTAAAATGGCGAAGCGTGCCCAGGGCCTCGGGATACAGGCGTTTGTCGAGGTCCGCGAGAAGGACGACTTCCGGAAGTTGGATGTTGTTCTGGAGGCGCTCGGGGCAGATGCCGTGAAGACGATTGTCGCGGGCGTGAACTCGCGCGATCTCGCTACGTTCCATACCGACCCGCTGGTTCCTGCTGCGGTGCGCGGTAAGTTGCCGGCGAAGGCGGTTTTTGAATCGGGCATACTGAGCGCGGGCGATGCAGCGTATGCACGCAACCTCGGGTTCACGGGAATCCTTGTGGGCGAGGCTGTCGCGAAGAACCCGCCGCTCGCGAAAGAAGTTGTGGCTGCGTTCGAAAGCGGGTGCGAAAATGCCCGCGGCAAGTTCTGGAAAAAGTTCGCGGAACGCAGGGATGCCAAAAGGTTTTCCGCAAAGTTCCCTGAGCTTGCCGAAGGGAGCGTGCGGCCTCATCCGCTTGTTAAAATCTGCGGCATCACACGCGAAGAAGACGGCATGCTTGCCGCTGAACTCGGTGCCGACATGCTGGGCTTTGTATTCAGCACTACCAAGCGCTTGACAACTGAAGAATTCGTGCGCGGTTTCGCTGCGAAAATTCGCTTGTGTCATCCTGAGCGTAGTGTTAACGGAGTCGAAGAATCTCCGCTCCTCGTCGGCGTCATCACTGACCCGGATTCTCCCGAAGGCAAGACCGCCATCAGGCTCGCCCAGGAAGGCGTCTTGGATGCGGTGCAGCTTCACGGAATCGAGCCGACAAAGTGCCTGGAGCTGGCGGATGATAAGGTCACTGAGCTTGTCGAAGGGACAAATAAAGTTGGAATTCCCTACTACTGCGCTGCCCGCGTAGGTGCTCCCGAGGATTTCAATTACGTCACTGCCCTCCGCAGGAACGGCGAACCCCGCATCTTGCTGGACGCGAAAGTCGAAGGCATTCCCGGCGGCACCGGAAAGACCATTCCCGAATCATTACTGCGAGAAAAAGTGGGCGACCTGCCGCTTTGGCTTGCGGGCGGTATAAACCCCGAAAACGTGGGCGAAATCGTGGCCAAATTCCGTCCCGAACTTATCGATGTATCCAGCGGCGTCGAAGACGCACTGGGAATCAAAAATGCGGAAAAAATGCGCAAACTGTTCGAAATTTTGCAAAAATAGGCGTTTTTGACTAAATTTTAATTTACAAAAATTTGCTTGTAACCTATTGACAGACAAGGAATTAGTATATATATTGAATTTCATAAGGATGAAACGGGCAATCCGCTCTGGCCGCTAGCGGCAGGGTTCTCGGGAAAAGGGATTCAGGACTTGCCTTTTCATCTAGTGTTTCAGAAGGCTCCTCCGGGGGCCTTCAATTTTTTTTCAAAAATTTTGGGGCGACCCCTTGCCGCCAAAAAGATACATTCCTAATTTTGGCAACATGAAGATGAATTCTGCAATCCGTTTCAACCGTTGGTGGTGGGGCTCTAGAACATAGAGTCCGGTTTTGCTGATTTCATCAAGTGCTTAAAATCAAGAATTGAAAAAGGCTTTCGGACTCCCGAAGGCCTTTAATTTTTTACCCCGAGAACCTTTAACCACTAACCACTGCTCACTAACCCTATGACTTCTACAACTTCTAACAACGGTTTCTTTGACAAGTTCGGTGGCAAGTACGTTGCCGAAATCATCCGTCGCCCGCTCGACGATCTCGAAGCGGCGTTCAACAAGTACATCCACGATCCGGAATTCCTCGAGGAGTTGCACGTTATCCAGCGCGACTACATTGGCCGCGAGACTCCGCTGTACTTCGCCCCGACCGCGACCGAACTCCTAGGCGGTGCGCAGATTTACATCAAGCTCGAAGGCCTTGCCAACACGGGCGCCCACAAGATCAACAACGCCATCGGTCAGTGCTTGCTCGCAAAGAAGATGGGCAAGACCCGCATTATTGCGGAGACGGGTGCCGGCCAGCACGGGCTCGCTACCGCAGCCGCTTGCGCCAAACTCGGGCTCGAATGCGTCGTGTACATGGGCGAGGTTGACGTGCGCCGCCAGCAGCCGAACGTGGCGACCATGGAAATGTACGGTGCCAAGGTCGTGCCGGTCACGAGCGGTAGCCGCACCCTGAAGGATGCCGTGAACGAAGCCATGCGCGACTGGGCTACGAATTTCAAGAACACGCATTATGTGCTCGGTTCTGCCCTCGGTCCGGCTCCGTTCCCGGATATCGTGCGTACGTTCCAGTCCATCATCGGCGAAGAAGTCAAGCGCCAGGCCGCAGAACGCAACATCGACATTGCCGCGATCGTTGCCTGCGTGGGTGGCGGTAGCAACTCCATCGGCGTGTTCACCCCGTTTATCGAAGACAAGAACGTGCGCCTGATTGGTGCGGAAGCGGGTGGCATCGGCCCGAACGTGGGCGAGAACGCATCCCGCATGACAGGTAACGCGAGCCGCGAAGGCATTCTGCAGGGTTACAAGAGCCGCTTCCTCATCGATGAAGACGGCCAGTCTATGCCGACCCGCTCCATTTCGGCAGGTCTTGACTACATGGGAATCGGGCCGCAACTCGCCGCCCTCGGCGAATCGGGCCGCGTGGAATTCACGAGCATTCTCGACAAGGAAGCTCTGGAAGCTGTGAAGTTCTTTGCCCGCAATGAAGGCATTCTCTTTGCGCTCGAAAGTGCGCACGCGGGTGCCGCCGCCATGAAGATTGCGAAGGAACTCCCGAAGGACAAGGCGCTCGTCATCAACATGAGTGGCCGCGGCGACAAGGACATCTTTATCACGAGCCCGGTATTCCGACCCGAAAAGTGGAAGGAATTCCTGAAGGCCGAACTCAAGCGCCTCGAAAACAACGAGGACATCCACGACGCGGAGATTATGAACAAATAGACGAAAGAATTTTCATTTTCTCGTATTTAAGGATAAATCCAATTAATAAACAATTAAACTTTGACTATAAGGAGAAGACCAAGCAATGCTTCTAGATGAAGTAGATTGAAATTAAGCTCTTTCGTCTATCGTCTACCAGCGAAGCGGTCTATCGTCTAATCTATGAACTTAATGTCTCATCTCATTGCCGGGTTCCCGGACGCAGAAACTTCTATTGCCATCGCCGACGCTCTCGTGAAGGGTGGCGCCAACATCCTTGAAATCCAGCTCGCGTTTAGTGACCCGAGCGCCGACGGTCCCGCTATCCAGACGGCCTCTACCGTCGCTCTCGAGAAGGGTTACTCCACCAAGCAGGGGCTTGAAGTCGTGAAGAAGATTCACGAACGCCACCCCGAAACGCCGATTTACATCATGACCTACGGCTCACTTGCCTTTACGCCGGGTATAGACAACTTTGTACGTATGTGCAAGGACGCGGGTGTTTCGGCCTGCATTATTCCCGACCTGCCGTTCGATTGCGACGAGGGCCTCACCGAAGCCTGCAAGAAGCACGGCCTCGAAAACATCCCGGTGGCAGCGCCCAGCATGACGAAGGAACGCCTCGAAACGATGGCCTCCAAGGGTTTCAAGTACATCTACGCTGCCCTCCGCGCGGGCACGACCGGCAGCGAAACCACGATTGACCAGGCGACGCTCGACTTTATCGACACGGTCGGTAAGGGCGGCGCGAAGGTGCTCGGCGGCTTCGGTATCCGTAACGGCGAACAGTCCAAGGTGCTCAGCAAGCACGTGTATGCCGTTGTCGCGGGTTCCGTTTTCGTGAACATCGTGCTCGGCAACGAAGACTCTGCCGAAGGCCGCAAGAAGGCGATTGCCGAAATCGAGGCGAAGGCCAAGGAACTTACCCAATTCTAGGGAATCAGGAATTTTAAAACAAGAGGATCATATGACCAACAAGATCAAGCACATTACAGAACAACCGACCTACGAGCCGCGTACTGATAGCATTTACGTGGCGCTCCCGGGCGAACGTTACACCCCGTTTTCGCTCGGCAAGAAGCTCGGTGCGAAGGCCATCTTCGAATCGGCAAGTTTCTCGCATGGCCGTAGCCGCTACTCCACCTTGATGGTGGACGAAGGATTCCGTCTGCGCCAGAACGAGAAGGACGTGAGCATCATCATCGACGGCAAGGAAAGCACGTTCCTCAAGGAAGGCGAGGGTGACATTCTCGACGCCCTCACGCTGATCTCTGCCGAAAACACGGTGCCGCCCAACCAGATTCCTATTCCTTCTTCGGGCGTGGGCTACCTCGGTTATGAATTCTGTGCCCGTTGCGATACGATTCGCCTTGCCCCGCAGGTGGACGAACTCAACATTCCCGAAGCGGAATTTTTGGTGGGCCACATCTACATCGTGTTCGACCACTTTACCGAAAAGCTTCACTTGTTCGCCCTGAACTACGAAGAACACCAGATTGACCTGAAGGCGGCCATCGAGAACGTGAAAACTCGCCTCGCGGATTTGGACTTCAGTTACCTCGCTCCCGAACCGCAGTACGGCAAGGGCATTACGATGACCGACCTGGAACAGTCCCGCAAGGAATACGTGGAAAAGGTCGAAGCCCTGCAGAAGCACATTGTCGCCGGCAACATCGTGCAGGCCGTGCCTTCGCGCCGCATCCAGTTTGCAAGCGACATCGCGGCGCTGGATATTTACCGCAGGCTCCGCACGGTTAACCCGTCTCCGTACATGTTCTTCCTCGATTACGGCACGCACCAGTTTATTGGTGCCTCGCCCGAAAGCCTCGTGCGTGTGCGTGAAGGCATTGCAACGATTCACCCGATTGCAGGTACCCGCCGCCGCGGTAAGGACGACGCAGAAGACGAAGCCCTGATGAAGAACCTGAAGGGCGACCCGAAGGAACGCGCCGAACACCTGATGCTCGTGGACTTGGCCCGTAACGACCTGGGCCGCGTCTGCGAAGCGGGTACGGTGGAAACCACCAAGTACATGGAATGCGAAAAGTTCAGCCACGTGATTCACCTGGTCTCTGACGTGCAGGGCCGTGTGGCGAAGAACAAGAAGGCCATCGAAGTGCTGCGCTCCAGTTTTCCGGCTGGTACGGTGAGCGGTGCCCCGAAAATCAGCGCGATTGAAATCCTTTCTGGCCTCGAGAAGGTCAAGCGCCGCTTCTACGCAGGTGCGGTTGGCTATATGGAATCCGACGGCGACTTGGATTTCTGCATCGCCATCCGTTGCTGCCTCAAGCAGGGCAAGACCATCAGCTTGCAGGCCGGTGGCGGCATTGTCGCGGCATCTAACGCCGACCGCGAATTCGAAGAAACGAACGAAAAGCTCGGAGCAATCAGAGCCGTGCTCGAAGGAGAAAACTAAGATGATCATCATTATCGACAACTACGACTCTTTTACTTACAACGTCTATCAGGCGCTTGCAAAAATAACTAACGAAGAAATCCGCGTGCTCCGTAGCCGCGAATGCACCATCGCCGACATCGAAAAACTGAACCCGAGCCGCCTTATTGTGAGCCCGGGCCCGGGCCGCCCCGAAGACGCCGGCATATCCGTGGAAGCCATCAAGCACTTTGCGGGCAAACTCCCGATTCTCGGCGTTTGCCTCGGCCACCAGGCCATCGGTTACGCTTTCGGCGCAAAGATTGTGCAGGCCAAGTTCATCAAGCACGGCATCGCCGAAGAAATCGACCTGGACGGCAAGGGACTCTTCCGCACCATCGGCAAGAAGAACATCTTCACGCGTTACCACAGCCTGGTCGTTGACGAAGCGACGCTCTCTCCGGATTTCGAAGTGACCGCGCGTGCTACCGACGGCGATATCATGGGCATTCGCCACAAGACGCTCCCGATTGAAGGCGTGCAGTTCCACCCGGAATCTATTGCCAGCGGCCGCGCCGACGAATTCTTCAAGGCGTTCCTCAACTACCGTCGCGAACCGCTTGACGTGCGCGGAATCTTGAACACGCTTACCGAAGGCAAGGACTTGAGCCGCGAAACCGCCGAAATGTTCATGGAAGACTTGACCGACGGCATCATGGACGAACGCCAGATGGCTGCTATCCTTACCGCACTTTCCAGCAAGGGCCCTGTTGCCGACGAAATCGCTGGCTGCGCGAAGGTACTCAGCAGCAAGAAGCGCAAGTTCCCTTACAGTGGCGACGAACTCACCGACATCGTGGGTACCGGTGGCGACGGCAAGGGAAGCTTCAACGTGAGCTCGCTCTCCGGCCTGATTGCTGCCAGCTGTGGCGCAAAGATTGCTAAGCACGGCAACCGCGCGGTTTCCAGTAAGTCCGGCGCCGCCGACTTCTATACGGCCGCAGGCTTCAAGCTGGACATGGTTCCCGAAAAGGCAGCCTCCGTCATCGACAAGACGAACTTCGTGTTCCTCATGGCGCCTGTTTACCACAGTGCCATGCGCTTTGCGGGCCCGGTTCGCGGCGTTCTCGGCGTGAAGACCATCATGAACCTGCTCGGCCCCCTCACGAACCCGGCCGAAGCCAAGTACCTGATGCTCGGTGTCTATAGCACGACCGTGCTGGAACCGTTCACCAAGGCGGCGAAGGCCCTCGGCGCGAAGCGCGTGATGGTCGCCATCAGTGACGACGGCTACGACGAAATTTCGCCCTGCGTGCCGACGACCATCGCCGAAATCCTGGAAGATGGCGAGTACAAGACTTACCGCATCGACCCCAAGGACTTCGGCATCCCCTCCGTGGATCCCGAAGACCTCGCCGGCGGTACGGGAGTCGACAACTTCAACCTCGCTCTCGACGTGCTGAACGGCAAGGGCCGCCCGGGCATTAAGTACGCCTGCGCCCTGAACGCCGGTGCCGCCCTCTACATCAGCAAGAAGGCAGCCAGCATCAAGGAAGGCTTCGACAAGGCCATGAAGGCGATGGAAGACGGCTCCGTTCTGAAGAAAATCGAGGAAGTCAAGGCTGCAACGAATTCGTAAAGGAGATGGGTTATAGGAAAAACCTATAACCTACGCCATATAAAAAGTATTGGACGCCCAGAAACGGGCGTTCTATATTTGCGCACAAATTTGTTAGAAGATAGGGAAAAAATTATGGAAAAACGCACAAGTCTATTCACCAATGCCGTCATCTGGTTCGGCGTCGCAGTTTCCGTTTCCGAAATTGAGGCGGGTATAGAAATCGGTGCCGAGGCTGCTCCGGGTTCCCTGTGGTTGCCTCTGGTTCTCGGGCATATCGTCGGCGGAATTTTCCTGTTCTTCGTGGGGCTTATCGGCGCCCGCATCCGGGTGAACGCGATGGAAACGACAGCCTCTGTCTACGGGACATACGGCTCCAAGTTCTTTGCGTCGCTGAACCTTTTCCAGCTGGTGGCGTGGATTGCGGTCTTGAACGCGCAGGGCGCCTCCGTGCTCGCGGGCCTGGACCTTCCGATTTCGTTCCCGTTGACCTGCGTGCTGCTTGCGGTGCTTATCGCGCTCTGGGTTTTCGTGGGTCTGCGTCGCTTCGCGAAGGTCACTACCGTCGTGATGGCGGTGCTCGCCGTCTTGCTTGCTGCCTTGACGGTTAAGTTGTTCGGAACGGGCTCGATTTCTGCCGGGGCATCCTCTTCGGGTGCGGATTCCGCGGGCCACGCCCTCGGTTTCTGGAACATCTTTGAAATATCTATGGCCCTGCCTCTCTCGTGGTTGCCCGTGATTTCGGACTACACGAAGGATGTGGAAAAGCCGGTGCGCGCTACGGCGGTTTCTGCCATCGCTTACTCCATCGCCAGTTTCTGGATGTATTTCATCGGGCTTGAAATCGCAAGTGCCGGTGTGGGCAACGACATCGCGAAGGCGATTCTCCTTGCGGGTCTCGGAATCCCGGGCATCGTTATCGTTGTGCTCTCTACCGTCACGACGAACTTCCTTGCGGCAAATTCCGCGGGCGAATCGGCGAAGGCGATTGTGCGCAGGCTGAACCCGAAAATCACGGGCGTCGTGGTGAGCGCCATCAGTGCACTCCTCGCGATTTCGGGAATCATGGACCACTACATCAGCTTCCTCTACCTCATCGCTTCGGTCTTTGCACCGATGGCCGCCGTTCTTCTGGTGTCGTTCTACTTCGGGAAGGCCGGCGCAGTTCATACCGGCGAAGAAACTGCCCGCGAAGAAATTGCCTGCGCATCCGGCAAGGCGTTCTGGATTTGGAACCTTTTCGCGTGGCTTGCGGGCTTTGTCGTGTACCAGGTCGCCGTGCGCTTGGATTCCGTGCCGCTCGGTCCCACGCTTCTCGCTGTCATCGTATCGGCGGCTCTTGCCTACGCTCGCGTGCTTGTGAAGCGGTAGATTCTGTCACTCCACTGCGTTCCGCTCCAGAATGACTTCGCTTTAATTTCTAAATTATAGCCTGCTATGCCACAGAAAAAGATTGCGTTGATCAATGACATCACTGGTTTCGGTCGCTGTTCTGTTGCCGTCATGGCGCCAGTCGTTTCGGCCATGAAAATTCAGGCCGTTGCCGTGCCGACTGCAATCCTTTCGACGCATACGCAGTTCCCCAAGTATTTTTTCGACGATTACACTTCCAAGATGCGCGACTATATCCAGACCTATAAGGATTTGGACATGTCGTTCGATGCAATCGCTACGGGATTCCTGGGTTCTGAAGAACAGGTCGATATTGTTGTCGATTTTATAAAGACCTTCAAGAAGCAGGGCGTGTTTACGCTGGTCGACCCGGTGATGGGCGACTACGGCAGGCTTTACACCACCTACACTCCGGAACTTTGCGAAAAGATGCGCGCGCTCGTGCATTACGCCGACATACTCACGCCGAACCTCACGGAACTTTGCTCCCTGATGGGCGTTGATTATCGCGATGGAAAATTCAGCGCCGATGAACTGGAAGGCTTGTGCCGAAATTTGAGCGAACGTGGCCCCGAACATATCGTGGTGACGGGAATCCATTACAGCGATAAGCAGATTATGAACTACGTGTACAGCCGCGGCAGTGCGCCCCGCACTATCATGGTGGACCGCATCGGCCGTGACCGGAGCGGGACCGGCGACGTGATAAGCGCTGTGATTGCGGGTATGTACCTGAATGGGCATGGATTCTATGAATCGGTACTGCGCGCTACGGAATTTGCGTCCAAGTGCATTGAGTATTGTGAACAAAATAACGTTCCCGATCACTGGGGCCTGAGCGTCGAGATGTTCCTTCGCGACCTCATAGAAGATTAAAGGGGGACTGAATGATAGTATATACGGTTACAGGAAAAGTCGGCCAGGCCGGCTATTTGGATATCGCGAACAGCGGCGACATTGCGGGCAAGAACATCTATGTGAACATGACGAACCGCTGCCCGTGCAGTTGCGTGTTTTGCCTGCGCCAGACCAAGAAGATGATGGAAGGCAATTCGCTCTGGCTCAAGGAAGGTGAACCGAGTGTAGATAAAGTAATGGACCTGTTCGCGCCCTACGACCTTTCCGTTATCAACGACCTGGTTTTTTGCGGGTTCGGCGAACCGCTTGAACGCCTGCACGACGTGTGCGAGGTGATTGACCGGCTCAAGGCGAAGTACCCGAAGCTCAAGGTGCGCGTGAATACGAACGGCCTTGCAAATTTGATTCACGGCAGGGATATTACGCCCGAACTCGAAGGTCGCTTCGACACGGTATCCATTTCGCTGAACGCCCCCAATGCCGAGGAATTCCTGGCACTCACGCGCTCCAAGTTCGGCATACAGTCGTTCGATGCCATCAAGGAATTTGCGGTGCTCGCGAAGGCTCACGTGAAGAACGTGGTTATGACGGTGGTCGAGAAGGTAATGCCCGAAGAAAAGATTGAAGCCTGCCGCAAGATTTGCGAAGAGCTTGGCGTTACGCTTCGCGTGCGTCCGTTCGAGGAATAGTCTATGCTTAAAATTAACGGTGAAAATGTAGACGCAGCCGGAAAGACGCTTGTCCAGTACCTTGCCGAGGCGGGTTACAACCAGGTGCGCATCGCTGTCGAGCGGAACGGGGAAATCGTTCCAAAGGCCAAGTACGGCGAGACGGTGCTTGCGGAAGGCGACTGCGTCGAAGTCGTGAACTTTGTAGGTGGCGGGTAACATGGACTGCCATCCGGTTCCATCGCGCGAAGAAATCCTTGCCGCCCTCGAAAAGAAGCAGGGGAGCGTTGCGACTGCAAAACTGCAGGCGGCGACGGTCGCTATTTGCGGGCTCGGCGGGCTCGGCTCGAATATCGCTATCTCGCTCGCGCGTTCCGGAATCGGGAAACTCATCCTGATTGATTTCGATACGGTCGATATCACGAACCTGCATCGCCAGCAGTACAAGGCCTCCCAGGTGGGGCTCCCGAAGGCGGAGGCACTTCTTGCGAACCTGAAGGAAGTTGCGCCCTATGTCCGGTACGAGGTTCATAACGAGAAGGTGACTGCCGAAAATGCGGTGCGCCTGCTTGAAGATGCCGACGTCGTGTGTGAGGCGTTCGACAGGGCCGACGCGAAGGCGATGCTTGTGGATGTTGTCCTGGAACAGTTCCCGCAGAAGACGCTTGTCGCTGCGAGTGGCATGGCGGGTTTTGGCAGCGGGAACGCGATTCGCACCCGCAAGGTAACGGGGCGCTTCTACCTCTGCGGCGACGGCAAGAGCGACGTGGACCAGGATATCGGACTCACCGCCCCCCGCGTGATGCTCTGCGCCGCACACCAGGCCCTGACTGTCATCCGGCTTATTCTTGGCGAAAAAGACGCCTAGACGGCAAAATGCGGTTTATAACCACTTGCCAAATATATAGTTTTAATCTATATTTATTCCTACTAATTCAATAGGAAAACAAAAAAACAAGCGCGTTATAAAACAAAAGTAAGCCCGCAACAAACACCCCGCGCCCCGAATAACCATTAACCAATGACCAACAACTAACAACCAGGTTTTATGACTCTCCAGCAACTCCGTTACGCCATCGGCATCGCAGAAACCGGCTCCTTCAACAAGGCTGCCGAGAAACTCTACATTTCGCAGCCTTCGCTCACGGCCGCCATCCGCGACCTGGAAGACGAACTGAATATCCTCATATTCAACCGCACGAGCCGCGGTGTCAAGCTCACGAGCGAGGGCGAGGACTTCATCTCGTATGCGCGGGAACTCTACCACCATTATGAAACCGTGCTCGAGAAGTACGGCAAGATTGGCAAGCGCAAGAAGAAGTTCGGCGTGTCTACACAGCATTACTCCTTCGCTGTCAAGAGCTTCGTCGAGACTGTTAAGTTGTTTGATACCGAGAAATACGAGTTCGCCATCCGCGAAACCCGCACCAAGGAAGTCATCGAGGACGTGGCATCGTTCAAGAGCGATATCGGAATCCTGTACCTGAGCGACTTCAACCGCAAGATTATCACGAACCTGCTGAACGCCCGCGACCTCGCGTTCCACAAGCTTATCGACTGCAAGGCGTATGTTTATCTGTGGAAGGGGCACCCGCTTGCGAAAAACAAGTTCATTACGCTCGACGAACTTGCGGAATACCCGTGCCTCTCCTTTGAACAGGGTGACAACAGTTCGTTCTACTTTGCCGAAGAGATTTTAAGTACAAACGAATACAAGCGCACCATCAAGGCGAACGACCGCGCCACCATGCTGAACCTGATGATTGGCCTCAATGGCTACACGCTCTGCTCCGGCATCATCTGCGAGGAACTGAACGGTTCCGACTACCTGGCCGTGCCTTTCAAGGACAAGAGCGAGGAATCGCGCCGCGTCATGGAAATCGGCTACATCGCGAAGCGCAACATGCTGCTTGGCCTGGTGGGCGAGCGCTACGTCGAGGAACTGCAGCGCTACCTCGCGACTTGCTCGTCGTAAGTGTTCTGTTCTTCGTAGCAACTAAAATCTTGAAAAGGAAAACTCGTTTAAAAAAAAGAAAGCCCCGCTCGTGTGAGCGGGGTTTTCAAGAGGCAACGATCAGACTCGAACTGATGAATAAGGCTTTTGCAGAGCCGCCCCTTACCAACTTGGGTACGTCGCCGATGTGAGCGCTAATATAGATAATGATTGCACTTTTGCCAAGAGCAAATGGGCAAAAAAACTAATTTTTGAGCATGTTCGGTGCGTTTGGCGTTGATTTTGCGGCATTTGTGTGCAGGCTCTGGATAAAAAGCCTGCGGGTCCGCGTCCATGCGCCGGAAGGCTACGGGCCGGGTATTCTCGGGGTCTGGCACCGCGACCTGCTCGCCTGCGGTGCGGCTTTCCGCGGAATGGGGGTGCACGCGCTTGTCTCGGAATCGCATGACGGGGAATTCCTTGCCCGCACGCTCACGCGCCTCGGGTACACCGTCACCCGCGGGTCCGACACGCGCGGTTCGCTGAACGTGCGCCACCTGCTAAAAACGCTCCGTTCGGGCGGATTTGTGGGCATGGCGCTCGATGGCCCCCGCGGTCCGGCACTCGAAGTCAAACCCGGTTCCCCATGGCTCTCGAAGGCTTCGGGCCGGCCTCTCTGGCAGGTCGACGCCCGCTACGGGGCGCATTTTACGCTCCATACCTGGGATAATTTTGTAGTTCCGCTCCCGATGTCATCTATTGACATCGAAATTAAGTATTTTTGCATTGAAAATTCAGAAAATAGAAAGGAGGTTCAGCCGTGATTACATTGCCGCCAAAATTTGTCGCATTTGACCTGGAAACGACTGGATTGGTAAATACAAAGGACGAAATCATCGAAATCGGTGCGGTCAAGTTCACCGTCGCCGTCGAGGGGAACAAGGTGGTGCCGAAGTTGCTCTCGGAATTCAACATGCTCGTGAATCCCAACATGCTGATTCCCGAGGAGGCCTCCAAGGTGAACCACATTACCGACGACATGGTGAGGGATGCCCCTCCCGTGGGTGAGTGCCTCAAGAAGTTTACAGCCTTCTGCGGCCAGGGCACTATCCTGCTGGCCCACAACGCGAACTTCGACGCGAGCTTTTTGCGCGTGGCGTATGCCAAGAACCCGCAGCTCGTGCCCGTGAACCCCGTGGTCGACAGCCTCGTGATGGCGCGTACCATCTTGCCCGAACTCAGCAACCACAAGCTGGGCTTTATGGCGGGCCTGTTCATGAAGCGCGGGGAGTTCACCATGAAGATTGACCCCGCCAAGATGCACCGTGCCGTCTACGACTGCGAGATGCTCATGGAAGTGTTCGTTGCCCTGCTCCGCCGCCGCTTCAAGGAGAAGGACTGGGAAATGGCGAACATCATGGCTAGCCTCGCCAAGTACAAGGGCGTGCCGCAGTTTATCAATAAGTAGTCATTGGTCAATAGTCATTAGTTATTGGTCAAAAAAAGCGCCAGAGGCGCCAAACTAAACTAATGACTAATAACTAGATACACAAAACACCGCCAAAGGGTCACCTTGGCGGTTAAATTCTGTAGCCGGAGCGGGAATTAGATTCCGAGTTCCTGGGCGACGGCCTGAATGCCGACCTTGTTGATGGTGCGGAGACCGGCGGCGCTCACGCGGAGGGTCACCCAGCGGTCTTCTTCAGGAATGTAGAAGCGCTTCTTCTGGAGGTTGGGAAGCTGCTTCATCAACTTCTTGCGGTTGGAGTGGGAAACCATGTTGCCCACGAGGCCGGCCTTACCGGTAACTTCACAAATGCGGCTCATAATAAACTCCGTTGTTTTTCGGACACCAATTTTAGATAAAAATCACTGAATTGTCAAGGCTAAAGTTAATCCTGCAGCTCTTTGGGCAGGTTAAACTTGGTCGATTCCAGCAATTTTATCAAATTTTCGGTATTTAGAGGGCTAAAACGGGCTTTTAGCCAGTCCACCACCTCCTGGACCAGGATTTCGGGTGCGCTCGCCCCGCTCGAAATGCCCACGGACTCGATGCCCTCGAACCAGGAGGGGTCGAGGTCGTTCACGCCGGCGATCAGGTGGCTCTTGATGCCCTGCTCCAGCCCCAGTTCCATGAGTCGGGTGGAATTCGAGGAGTTTTTCGCCCCCACCACGAGGAGCATGTCGACCTGCTTGCAGAGGTCGAGAACCGCCGCCTGCCGGTTGCCTGTCGCGTAGCACAGGTCGCCCGCATTCGGGCCGACGATGTTCGGGAATTTCGCCTTGAGGGCGTCGATAATCTTGCGGGTCTCGGCCACGGAGAGCGTCGTCTGGGTAATGTAGGCGAGTTCCTTGCCTTCGGGTACGGCGACCTTCGCGACGTCAGCCTCGTTCTGGATGAGCGTGATGGCGCCTTCGGGGAGTTGCCCCAGCGTGCCTTCCACTTCGGCGTGTCCCGCATGCCCGATAAGGATGGTGTGGCGGCCCGCGGCGTAGTGCCTCTTGGCGCTGTAGTGCACCTTGAGCACCAGCGGGCAGCTTGCGTCGAGCACCTTGAGCCCGCGCTTTTCGGCATCGGCGTAGATGTGTTCTGCGACCCCGTGGGCGGAGAATATCACGACCGAGCCTTCCGGTACCTCGTCGACCTCGTCGACGAACACGACGCCCTTCTCCTTGAGGGTGTCCACCACGAACTTGTTGTGCACGATCTCGTGACGCACGTAAATGGGGGTACCGAACTTTTCGATGGCTTTTTCTACCACGTGGATGGCACGGTCGACGCCGGCACAGAACCCACGCGGGGTGGCAAGTACGAGTTTTTTCATTTAGACCGCTCCCTGCGGAATTATACTGCGGATGTATTCGACAAACTGGCGGTAGGAATCCTGGATTTTCGCCTTCTCGTGGGTGAGGAACGTGCTCACGAGTTTCGGGTCGGGAAGGTTCCGCCTCGCGTACCCGGCGGTGGACATGAGCTGCGTCAGCACGCCTTCGCGTACGAGTGCCGCGACGTTTTCCTTTTGCCCGGTAGCGAACGGCCCGATGCAGGTGGCAACGCCCATCTGCAGGGGTTCCCAGAAGTCGTGCACGCCTATCCCGCGGCTGAACGAGCCGCCCACGATTGCAGTGCGGGCCTTGCTGAACACGTCCTTGGTGAGCCCGAAGTGAGTCACTATCGAGACCGTTCCCTTCTGCACGAGCGGCCAGTCCACGACCAGGAGTTCCTGCTCGAGGAGCGCCTTGCGGAATGCCTCGACCTCGGTGAGCCTGCGCGGGATGAGCACTACGGATTCTTGCCGCTTGATGGAAGAGACTATCATGCGGCTCAGGCTTGCCCATTCGGCCATGTGCATCGACACGAATACGGTATCGATGGTCGGGTTCTCGTTGCGCGCGATATCCTTGCCCGCACGCACCCAGGGGAGAATCTTCCAGTCGCCGCCAATCATGGTGTTCGCGATGTTGGCCTTGGAGGCGACGTTCATGAACCGCGAGAGGTCGCCGCCGGTCTGCATGCTGGCAAACCCGACGGGCGAAAAGTCTATGCCCGGGAACGAACTGCGGTAGCGGCCCGAGACTATGGCGACGGAGGGCTTTACGCTAAGCGTGCGCATTGTCGAGATGTAGCCTGGCCAGAGCTCGTTTTCGGCGAGCACGAGCGCGACGGGCTTGACCTTCTTCACGAAGGCCTTCATGGCGGTCTGCGTGTCGGCGGGTGCGATGGCCGCCTCGATTTGCCCGCCCGATTCCTGCAGGAACTCGACCACCTCCACCTTTTGCGTGGTGATGAGAATCCAGGGCAGGTTCGCGATGTCCTCTTGCAGGAACTTCGCGAGGTTCAGGAGCATCTTGCATTCCCCGAGGCTTGCCCCGTGCATCCACAGGAATGGGCCTTCGGGCCAGGGTCCGTTCAGGCGGTCGCCGATATGGAACCGTGTATTTACGGCAGGGACCTTAGCGACTGCCTTGGCGGCAGTGCCAATGGCGAATCGTGCAAAATCAATCGCGTTAAACATGTTTATCTCAGGCCGTGTAGATTTTGAGTAGAACCATTATCAAATTAAAAAATACGAACCAGAACCACGTGGAGGCATCGGCGCGGAAGGCCTGTAAAACGGTGCGCGCGGGGCTGCCGCCGGAGTTGCGGCAGAAAAGCGCCTCGATATTCGCGGAACTCATCGGCGTTCTTTGGGCCCAGGCGCGCCAGGTGTCGCCGAACTTTTCTTCAAGGAAGCGGTCTTCGGCGCGGGCGAGCGCGTATTCGAAGAAGGCAATCGCTATAATGAAGATGTGGAAGAGCCCGCTCACGCCGAGATGGAAAAAGATTGCGCCCAGCGCGATGTAGGTGTTCGACGTGTACAGCGGGTGGCGCATGTGGGCGTAGGGCCCTGTGGTAACGAGTACGGCGGCCTCGTGCGTGGAGCCGCGCGTGTGCTGGCCTATAAACTGGCGGGCCCTGATGCGGAGCGCGATGCCCAGAATGTAAAAGAGAAGCGTGCCGATGTAGGGTATGCATGTCGTGCCGCCGCCCTTTAGGGCAAGGGCATCCAAAGATACATGCGGGAAGGGCGCTGCGGGGCAGGCGAGGAGCGCCACGGCGCCCAGCGCGAGGATATAGCCGCGGAAGCGGTAGAGAATTTCGCTAGCCTTTCGCACGTTCCATCTCCACTACGTTGAAGCGGGACTGCGTCGTAGCGCTGAACGGGTCGTGACTCGCCATGATGACCCACTTGCCGAGGGCGGCTGCGGTATCGAGGAATGCGAGGAGAATGCGTTCGCGGTCGTCGAGCGCGATGGCGGCCATCGGTTCGTCGAGGAGGACGGTGGGCGAGTCGCTTGCGAGTGCCCACAGGAGGGCGATGCGGGAGCGTTCCCCGCCCGAAAGGCCCTGCTTTTCGAGCAGGCGGTCGGTACCGGCGGTTCGCGCGAAGCTTGCGAGAAGGTCTGATTTCGGGATGTTTGTCGCGGGGTCGTCGTTTATCGCGGGGCTGTTGCTTATCGCGGGGTTGAACGTGCCCGCGGATTTCGGGCTTTTTTCGGGTGCCGAGCTGCCCGCGGATTTCACTCTGTTAAGTTGTTCTATAAGCAGGCGGCGGGGCGGGAGTTCCAGGTCTTGCGGGATAAAGAACACGTTTGCGGGCTGGGCTGTTCCTTCGGGCAGTGACTGCGCGGGTGTATCGCGGGTCGCGGCCTCCCACTCCTCGAGGCCCGCAAGCAGGCGCAACAGGGTCGATTTTCCGATGCCGTTCTGCCCGCGCAAGAGTACGGGCTTTTCTCTGGACAAAGTAATCCCGAAATCGCGATAGACCGGCGTATCGCTCCCCTCGTAGGTAAAGTTCCCGTGCGCGATTACAATGCAGTCGTCATTGCGAGCCTCGGAGAGGCGTGGCAATCTCGAACCCGCCTCCAGACCGCATGCGTCGCCGGCATCCTTAGCGGCGCCGTTTAAATCCTGATTAGAACGGTCCGCCGCCCGCATCGGCAACCCCTCGAATTCCTCCAGCATGTCGCAGGCGCTCGCGGCGGCCCGGAACTGCGGCACGGCGCGGGCGCATTCCTTCACCGGCTTGTAGCAGAGCAACAGCGCCGAGCAGAACAGCACGAGCCCCGTGCCGTCCATCCACCCGCGGGCGATAAGCATCGCGCAGAATGCGAGAACCGCGACCATCGCCACCACCGAGAGCGTCTCCATCGCGATGGAAAGCGCGTTCTTGCGGATGCTCGCATCTAGCCCCTTGCGGTTGAGCGTGCCAGCCTCTTCCGAAACCTCGCGGGCAAGGTGCTCGATTTCGGCATTGCCGCTCCAGTTGCGGTAGAGCCTGCGGGCGGTATTCAGCGAAAGCCTAAAGTTCGACCGCGCGTACAGGAGCGATTCTTCTTGCGGGCCGAGCGCGTGGAGCCTGCGCTGCATCCAGGCGACAAACGGCACCACCGCCGCAAACAGGAACAGCGTGAGCGGCCACGAGATGTACAGGAGCACCGGCAAGAAGATGGCGAGTTGCAAAAGCGCCTGCACCAGCTGGAAATACGCCCCGGCGTTGCTCTGGAGCGAGAGCGTCGCCTCGTAGGCGGCCTCGACCTTCGAATCGCCCGAACCGTCGTGGAAAAGCCGGGGCGAAAGCATGCGGATGCGCCCAAGGAACCACTCGGTGACGTTTTTCCCGGTATTGAACAGGAATGTCTCGGAATTGCGGGCCTTCGCGAACATGAACACCAGGCGGAGCGCTGCGAGGAGGGCCATCAGTCCTGCCCATTCCCAGAGGGTAAACGGCGAACTGCCCTCGAGCAGCCCCATGAACGAGCGGATGCCCCACAGGAGCCCCGCGTCGGCGAGGCTTGCCATGAAAGCGAGCGGCAAATACCGCAAAATCCCGCGCAAAAGGGACTTTTTTAGCCTTTTTTTGATGTTCACCGAAAAAAAATACAAAAAATGTCGCTCGGCCCCCTTTACAAAAATCCACGAATAACTATATTTGGCCCTACATAAGACGCCCCTATCGTCTAGTGGCCCAGGACTCGGGATTTTCATTCCCGCAACAGCGGTTCGAAACCGCTTGGGGGTATAAAAGAACCATTCGAAAGAATGGTTCTTTTATTTTGTGGTTGGCCTTGGCGCGAAGCGGCGAGGCCCAACCTTAAAGGGTATAATAAGACCAACCGAAAGGTTGGTCTTATTTTTTTAGGTTGAACTTTTTTTTATCATTTTTCTATTGACTTATCATAATTATGATATTATATTATCATAATAAAGGAGGTTCCCGTGCCGAATATTCGACCGATTTCAGACTTGCGCAACAACTTTACGAGCGTCGCAGAAACCGTACACAAGTACGACGAGCCCATGTATCTGACCAAGAACGGTGTGGGCGACATGGTTGTGATGTCCATCGAGTGCTACGAAAAGCAGATGGCTCAATTGGAACTCTATTCGAAACTTGCCGAGGCTATTTCCGAAGTGGAACGTGGTGCGGAATGCGCTGATGCGGAAAAATTCCTGAAGGACTTGATGAATGGCTAAAAAGTACGAAGTCGTCGTCACGCCTTCGGCACAAAGAGACCTGACCGAGATCAAGTCTTATTTTACGAACATTCTAAAAACGGCTTCAAATTCCGTTTTTGAGAAATTCATTGAGCAGGTCAGGCTGTTGAAGGCGCATCCGTTCACGTATCCCGTCCATCAAGATTCGTTATTGAAACTCGTTGGCTACAGGGTCATTCCCATTGACAACTATCTGATGTTCTATGTGGTTAGGGACAATACGGTCCAAATACACCGCGTACTCTACGCCAAGCGTAATTACACTCAACTATTGGGCATAGGCGAAAATGCTTCATGTGACTGACGCGAAATATATTGGCGACTACAAGATATCCGTCGAATTCAACGACGGATGCCGTTTTGTCGCTGATTTTGAAGGCGTCATCAAGTCGGACCACCGACCCATCGTGCAGCAACTTGCAGATATCAATACCTTTAAGGATTTCACGCTGCAAACGCACACAATCACATGGCCGAACGGAGTCGATTTCGCCCCGGAATTCATCAAGAGCCTTCTGAAGTTTTAATTCCGATTGAAGAAAGTTCGCGTATTCATTTTCGAACTCCTCTTTCTGCTTCGGGTCTTCCATGACTCTTTCAAAAGTCGATTTAGTTTTTTTTCATAATTCAAATGTATCTCCTTTTTGATGCGGGGTCAAGAGTAAAAACAAAAAAAGAGTCCGCATGCGCGAACTCTTTTTTAATTTGTCTATAAGACTTACTTGAGGGTGCTGACCTGCACGTCCCAGCTCTGGTTGCCAAGGGCAATGCGGTAGGTGCTCGTTGCACCGGCCTTCATGTTCTTGGTGTCCACTGCCGGAGCGGCGTTCGGGTCCTTCTTCGGCACGCCAATGTGGCGGTTGCCCTTGAGGAACTCGATACCCTTGTTGCCGGCCTTCGTCTGGAGGCAGCCCGTGATGAAGATGGTCTCGTCGGTAACCGGCAGACCATTTTCTTCCAGGAGTTTCTTGGCGGCGGGGATGCCCGGCGGCAAGATTTCTTCTGCGCACTGGATGCCCGGGTAGGCTTCCTTGAACGGCTTCATGTTGAACTGGTCGGCAGCAATCTTCACGAGCTCCGGATCCGGTTCGCACGGGGTCTTGCCCTGGTAGCCGAGGAGCATCTTGCCGTAGCCTTCCGTCATCTTGAACCAAGTACCGCGGCCTGCGGCCTGGTTCAGGGTGTTCATGTAGGCCTGCTGGAAGTAGAACTGGGAAACCGGCGTCACGGAAGAAGCAAAGCCACCGCGGCGGACGCATTCACTCATGTTCTCGATAACCTTCGGGAACAGGTGGAACGTCTTGGTTTCGCGCATCATGAGGGTGTTGGCGGTAAGAGCGCCACCCGGCATGGGGCTGAAGATCACGTCGGTCGTAATCTGGCGTGCTTCAGGCGGGAAGTTGTAGTCCTTGAGGCATTCAACGGCGACGTTGTTCGCTTCCATGAGTTCCGGAATGTGATCGTCGACGATGCTGTCTTCACCGAGGGCGAGCTTGTATTCCGTACCCTTGAGGGCGTGGAACATGGAGAACAGGTCGGGCTGAGCCGTACCGCCAGAGAGCGGCTTGCGGCCGAGGTCGACGCCATCGGCGCCACCTTCGATAGCGGCCTTGTACTGGGCCACACCGGTACCGCAGGTGTCATGGCTGTGGATGCGGAGTTCCACCTTGTCACCGAGGAGCTTGCGGGCGCGCTTGAAGGTCTCGTACACCTTGGTCGGGTTCGTGGTACCGGAAGCGTCCTTGAAGCAGACGGAAGCGAACGGAACGCCCGCGTCCAGGATGTTGCGGAGGATGCGTTCGTAGAATTCCGGGTTGTGGGCGGCGTTGAGGTCG
Source organism: Fibrobacter sp. UWR3 (assembly GCF_900143055.1). Taxonomy (NCBI): domain Bacteria; kingdom Pseudomonadati; phylum Fibrobacterota; class Fibrobacteria; order Fibrobacterales; family Fibrobacteraceae; genus Fibrobacter; species Fibrobacter sp. UWR3. Next base: position 40,901 of record NZ_FRCW01000011.1, read on the forward strand.
CATCCCGGAGGCAGTTCCATCATGGTCACGACGACTTCGTGTTCCAGACCGGCGTCAGTGATGCACTTGCCGGAGTAGATGAGGTTATTCACGTCGTTGAGGGCGTCGAAGTTACGAATACGAGTCATGCCGTGCTTCTTGAACATGTCGGCATGGAGCTTGATCATGTCGCGCGGCTGCGGAGCGAGGGCCACCACGTTGATACCGCGGGCGAGGGTCTGCAGGCGGACGTTCGGGCCCACGACGCGACGGAATTCGTCCATCATGTCGAAGGCGTCTTCGCCGCAGTTCTGGTAAAGGGCCTGGAAACGGGCGCCACCACCAGCTTCAAAGTGGGTGATGCCGGCCTTGCAGGCAGCTTCGACGGCGGGCATGAAGTCCTTCGCGAAGACACGGGCACCGAAAATAGACTGGAAACCATCGCGGAACGAGGTATCCTGGAACTTGATCTTTTTCATAGTGTTTTCCTGTGGGATAAATCCCTTGTTTTACTGTACAATAAAATACGGGGGGAAAGATAGTAATAGTTGCTAGTTGCTGGTTATTCGTTACTAGGAAATGAGGGAAAAATGGGTTGGAAAAGGGCGCTAGTAGACCTAAAATGATGATTATTATATTTATAATAATTGCTTTTATAATAAGCCTGCTGGCTACATCTCGGACGTTCCGACCCTTACGAGGACGTTCAGGGTGGCGTACCAGTTGTACCCGGTAATATTGAGGTCGGTATCCCCGAAGGTGGCTACCCCTATGCGTGCGCCGACGCCGAAGATTTTAGGCGCGGCATTGCCTCCACCGAAATACTTGGCGCCCATAATGCCCGTGGTGTACCCGAACGAATAGAAGTCGTCCATGGTGCGCCCGTACTTTTCCTTGTACTTCTCGTCCGTCTTGGTATCGATTTCGAGGGCGTGGAGCCTGAGCCCGCCAAAGACAGCAAGGTCGTAGTCGTAGGAGGTGAACACGTTGACCCTGAAAAGGCCTTCGATGGTGGTGTAAGAGATGTCCTTCCTGGAGTAGGTGTAGCCATCCTGCACCACATCTTCCTTGAGGTCGCACTTGATTCCTCCGATGTGGAAGTCGATGCAGTACCTCCCGTAAATGCAGTAGCCTATGTTCATGTCGACCGAGGGCGCATTCTTGATAATATCGTCTGCACCGTTGCTAAAGAAGTTTGCTCCAATGCCGAATCCTAATAACAGACGGCCATTATGGAGTTCTTCTGCTTCGGTTTTTATGTGGTAGATTTTTTTCAGGTAAGTGAGTTGTTTCTCGTCCGTAATCTTGGAAAGTTGAATTTGTACGTAACGCCTGTCTACGTTGTTGAAAAATGCGTCGTAGACGATAACCCTAATGAAAGCGGCATCCCCTTCGGGGAGTTTTTCAAGGTCCTGTTCCCAGGCATCGCTATTGAGGTAGGCAAAGACGTTCTTGAAGAACTCTGCCCGTTCTGCGTTCCACTGGTACTGGCTAGCGTGCCGGTATGCTATTTGGGATTTTTCTGCGGCATCCCTTACGGAGTCGGCATTCGCGATAAACTTGAAGTCCTTGTTGAGCAGGCGTTCCCCAAGAGCCTCGTCGAATAGCGGGACTCTCGGGGTGTTGTTCGCAACCGTGCGGAAGGACTCCTTCGGGAGTTCCTCGCCGCCCCAGCCCCAGTTTTCTTCGCCTGCGGCATCCTGTGCAAGGGCGTGCGTGAATGATATCGCGAGAATTAGGAAGGGAATGAATCGCATCGTCTTTTACTCCCCGTATTTCTTGAGCCTGCTTCCGTAGCCCTGGAATACAAGGCTCAGGGTTGCATAGAAGTTTCCGCCGTCAGCGTTCTTGAGAAGGTCTGTGGCATAGCCGCTGTAGCCAACCAGCAGGCGGAGGCCCAAGCGACCGTGTCCCTTGTTCATGGCGCGCTTGTCATCCGGGTCATCGACCTTGATGCCGCTAAAGTAGAAGTCCAGGGATGTCGAGACGTTGTACCTCAAGAGAGTCTCTTCTTCGAGTACGGCGTCTTTTGAATCGGGAGGGTCCTTCAGCCTGATATCGGTAAAGATGACGGAGGGGCCCGCCATAATGCGGTGCTCGAAATGCGAGGTTCTGAAGGTCCTGTACCCAAGGAGCATGTCTATGTACATCGCGTTCGCGAACGTGGAGTCGGTCAGGTCGTTGCTGACCATGCTGTGTATGGAGTACCCGATGTCGAATCCCCTGTAGGTGAAACTGAGCCACAGGTAGGGTGTCCAGTCGGTGGGGAAGTAGTCGCGCGAGTCTCCCAGCGGGAGGCTTAGCCCCGCACCCAAGCCGACTTGTGCCGTCAGGTTGCTCAGGGTGGCTTCCTTGTAGTAGTTCTTGAGCACAAAGTCGCGCTGCTCGATTTTCTTGATGCTGTCGACGTTCGCCTTTACGAGCGTGTTCGTCTTGTCCTGGTCTGCAGAGAGCGATGCGATGACAATCCGCCAGAATGCCCTGTCTCCGGAGGGGAGGCTGGCGAGGTTCTTTTCGAGTTCACCGGACTGGTGCATGGCCTTGAGGGAATCGCGAAGCATTACATATATCAGGCCGTCGTTCGATTTGTTGTCAAGGGAAGTGGATATGCAATCCAGGTTGCCTTGCAGGTTGTCGTCGTATGTGCCCAGGTAGAAGTTCATGAATTGGCGCGTCTGGCAACTGAGATTCAGTACCGGTCCGATGACGAACGAGCCTTCTGCCTTGACAGAGAAGGAATCTAGCAGGGGGACCGTTTTCCGGAGAACATCCTTGTTGCCCTCTGCAAGAGCCTGCTGTATGCGGGTCATGTAGATGGGCGACATGTTCTTGATGACTTCCACGACGAATGCCTGCGGCACGAAAGTCCCGCGCCTGCTTGCAAACGCGTCGAGGGAATCGAGCTTTTTCTCGTCGACAATCGTGGAGTTCCCGTTGCTCGTGTAGATTCTGCCGTACTGCGAATTTGCCCGGATGGCGGACCTGTTCGCCCGCAGGCCAATCGGGTCGGTTACCACGAATGCGCCCCTCCGGACAAGAATCTGCCGGGTGTACGCCTTCTGGCTATCTGCCGGAGCGATCCACTTCTTTGTACCGCGGTCATAGACCTTCTTCACGTTGTAGGTCAGTTTCAGCAATGCGTAGTCGATATCCGGGGCTACCGCGCGGAAAGTTGTCTGCAAGTCCTTCGGTGCGGATTCAAGCCTTGCATTTATGGTGTCGATATGCGGCATGGCCCATGCGGCAAAGCGTTCCTTGTCTTGCTCGCTGGTGCTGTCGCCAAAGACGGTGTTGCCGTATTTGCTGTGCCCGAGTTGCTCGGTTGGCCCGCCCTGCTGGTATGGGTTCAGGTATGCTTCGACATCGAATTTCTCGATGGAGCCGTAGAACACGAAGGAGGTATCCCGGTCGAGTTCCACCTGCAGGGTCGTGTTGATGGAATCGGGAACCTGATATATGGTGGAGGAATCCGCGTAGTCTTCGCACTCCTTCGCGTCGAACAAGCAATGAAGGCTTCCTTCTGCGAATACGTTCCCGGTGCCCGCAAGTAGCAGCATTGCCACGAGAAAACGTGCTATACCCAATTTACCCATGACTCCTCCTTGCCCGACAACAACCTGTATAAAAAACTACAAAAAAACTATAACCAACAACCAATAACCAATGACCAATGACCAATGACCAATGACCACTAAATAAACATCATCGTGTTGAGCTTGGCGCGGTATTTCCACGTGAGTTCGTGCTTGGGCCCGAGCACCCCGAACAAGGTAAGCATCGCCTTCTTTGCGGCGCCGTCGTTCCATTCGGGCGCTTCTACGAACAAGTTAAGGAATGCCTGGAGTGCGCTTTCGAATTCTTCGGCGCAGGCGAGTTTGCAGGCCTCGTGGTACACGATGGCTTCCTTGCCCTGAACGTCCTTCTTCGCGGCTTCGGCGTGGAAGTCGAGGAGTTCCAGCGGGGATTTCGCCTCGCGGTACTGGTCGTCGCCCTCGTTGAACTTCTGGAGCACGGCTTTCGCCTTCTCGGTGTCGCCCATGCCGAGGCTCGCCTTCGCCCACAATAACTGCAACTTCTTGTCGTCGGGGGTCTTCGCGAGGGCCTCGTCGAGCATCGGGAGCGCCTGGTCAAAGTTCTTCTGGGCAATCGCATCTTCGAGGGCGGTCTGGAAGCGGGCCTCGTCCGAGATAAAAAACTTCTCGAGTCGCTTTTTCAGATCGGCTTCGGGCAACACGCCTGCGATGACATCTGCAATCTGGCCCTTGTCCACCACGTGCACCTCCGGCACGGACTGCACGCGGAACGCCTGGATGAGCTGCATGTTTGCGCGGTCATCGCAACTCACCACGCCGAGGGTAAAGTCCATGCTGGTGGAGAGTTGGCCCAGCAACTGCGAATAGGGAGCGCAGTCGGGGTATTCTGCGGAGGAGAAAAGCACTGCGACAGCGCGGGTCTCGGAGGCCTGGATGACCTCGGTCTCAAAATTTTCAGCGGTAATCTGTACTACTTTAGCCATATTACATAATATAGTTTTTTAAATAACTAACAACCAATGACTGATGACCAATGACTAATGACTAATGACTAAAAACCATTTTATACTATATTATCTAGTATGAGTTGGGAATGCAAATATTTGCGCGAGACGTTTTGCGATAAGCGGAAACAGGAATGCTGCCCGGGTGCGAAGGGCTGCGTGCTTGAAGGGCGGTTTGTGTTCCCGCTACGCACCGACGTACCCGAGAAAAATCCGAAGAAAAAAGACTAGGCATATAAAAAAGATCCCCACCTTGGTGGGGATGACTGTGAATTATTTGCGTGGGCGCCTTTGGCGCTTTCTTTATTATATAAGGCGGAGGATTTCCTGGGTGGTCTGCTCGGCGAAGCTGTTGTCTTGCACGAAGCGGCGCACTTCGGTGGGGTTGATCCTCGCGTATTCCGAGAGGGCGCGCCCGATACCATTCCTAATATAGTAGTCGTCTTCCTTGGCGCAGGTCAGGCAGAACTGCCTAAGCAGGGGCCAGTCGGTACGGTCCTTGTACTGCACCTGGAAAATGATGGCGCTGCGCCTTACCCAGATGTTCGGGTCGCGGATCCACGAGGTAATCTTGGTGCGGAGTGCCGGCAGGCGGAGGGCGAGGTCGCCCAGGATGCAAGATGCAAGGATGTCGACCGTATCGCGCCAGGCGCGGGTCTTGATCAACTTCTTGAGGAAGTTGAGGTGCTGGCCACCGAGCATTTCCTTATGGCGGAAGAGGTAGTCGCAAGCGGCATACTGTATTTCGCGATAAGGCTGCGACCACATGTCTTCGACCCGGGTGACTAGCTCGGTATCGTTTTTGGGCGGGTTCTTATCAAAAATAGGGTAGGTGACTTCGCGGCGGGGGACAAGACGGACTCCAAGAAAATCGAACTGTTCGCGCGTCTTTTTGGACATCTCGTGAGCTTCTTCCTCGTTCGCGATGGCACGTAGTGCGAGTAGTATATCTTGCGTGAATCTTAACATGACCCCACAAAAATAGTCCTAAAAAAATTTTTTTTCTAGACCTTGACAAAACTTTTTTTCATTTTTTTTTAAATTTTCTCTGCAATTTTGCAAAAAAATGACAAAAATTACTCTTGACAAGCGAAAAAATTGATTTTTTGGGGCTATATGGGTACTGAAAAAACGGTTTTTGACAGTGGGGTTATCGAGGTTCCGCCGGAGCTTCGGGGCCCTTCCAATGAAGAAATCCTGCAAAAAGAGGGGCGTGAAGATACCCCCAGGCGTCGCAGGGCGGCTGCCAGGCCCTCCAAGCGTGAACGCATGGACAAAAAACTCGGGATTTCGCGTGCGGAGATGTCGAAAATTGCCGCAAATTACGCCGAAAACGCCAAAAAGAGGGCCCCGCGCGTAGAAAAGAGGCATTACGCGAGTTTTTCAGCTTCTGTAAAGCCTGCGGGCGATTTTCCGGCACAGACGCCCTCCCGCCCGGCATCGAAGCTTTCCGTGGCCCGCAAGAAGCTGGAATCGCTGTTTACCTCGGTTACCCGCAGGCCGGCGGAACCCGAAACCCCTCGGGTCGAGCCCAAGCCGGAAGCCCCGAAGGCTGTTGCCCCGGCTGTCCCGCCCTCGGGTCGCGTGCTTCGTGGGTCCTTCGGGCAAAAGCCCAGCGATACGGCGAAGGCGCAGGTGTATTCCGCGGCTGAACTGAGCCGTATCCGCATGGAAGAACGTGCCAAGAAAATCCGTGCCGAACTTGCCCGCAGGAACGGTCCCGGCCCCCTCGTGGATGCCGACGGACAGCCCGTAAAGCGCCCGCGTGGACGCCCCCGCAAGAACCCCTTGCCGTAAATAAATCTTTGCGTCCTTATTGATTTTTTGTCCATAAAAACACCCCTTTTTGATGAAATTTCCGCCTTTTTCGGAGGTAATTTTAGAGAAGACAAAGGAGTGTGTTATGGATGTGAAAAAGTATTCCGAGATTCTGACTATCGCGCTGTGGCTCGTAGGCGGAATTTTAATGCTTGCGACGGTCGCGACTGCGGCCCCGAACCCCAATTTCCATATTTATATTGCCTACGGGCAGTCCAACATGGCCGGTAACGGCGATATCGTCCCTGCCGAAGACCAGGACAAGTATTCCGAAAAGTTCCTGATGCTTGCCTCGCATAACGCAAACGCGAGCCAGCGTAGCGGCAAGACGAACCAGTCCATCAAGACTGGCGAATGGTACACCGCGATTCCCCCGATGTTCCACCCGTTCGAGAACCTCTCCCCGGCGGACTACTTCGGCCGTGCGATGGTGGATTCCCTGCCGGGCGTAACCGTGGGCATTATCCCGGTTGCAATCGGTGCGGTGAGCATTCGTGCCTTCGACAAGGACCAGTATGAAAGTTACTTCAAGGGCGACGGCAAGGACATCATGAGCTGGGGCTGGCCCAAGGATTACGACAACAACCCTCCGGGACGCATTCTGGAACTCGCCAAGAAGGCTAAGGAAGTGGGCGTCATCAAGGGTTTCGTTTTCCACCAGGGCGAAAGCGACGGCACCGACGACAACTGGCGCCGCACCGTCTACAAGACCTACAAGGATATTATCGACGCGCTCGACCTCGACGAAAACGAGGTGCCGTTCGTTGCCGGCGAACTCCTCCAGGAAGGCAACAACTGCTGCGGAAGCAAGAATGGCGGCATTGCCCAGCTCAAGAACAACTTCAAGAAGTTCGGGCTTGCCTCCTCGAAGGGCCTGCAGGGTAACGGCAAGGACCCGTACCACTTCGGGCGCGCGGGCGTGATTGAACTTGGCAGGCGCTACTGCTCCGAGATGCTCAAGCTTATCGACAAGACGATTGACCCGGATGCCCCGCCGGTAAACCTGGTGGACCCGAGCCAGTCTACGGTTCCTGACGAACCTCCCGAGGAATATGGACCCTATACCGACCCGATTGAAATCCCGGGCAAGGTGCAGGCCGAAAACTACAACAAGGGTGGTGCAAACGTTGCCTACTACGATTTGAACAAGGGTAACGAGGGCGGCAAGCTCCGCAAGGACGATGTGGACATTTACCAGCCGAACATGGGCATTGTCGTGGGCTACAACCAGAAGGGCGAATGGCTCAAGTACACCGTGAACGTGGCCGCCGATGGCGATTACGGAATTTCCGCCAACGTGGCGGGTGAAAACGGCACGGGCGGTTTTGTGCTCTATATCGACGGCGAACGCATCGGCGATGAAATCGTCAACGAGGGCAAGGGATTTGACGCGTATTCTGTCGTGGATGGCGGCAAGGCTTCGCTTAAGGCGGGCGAGCACGAACTGAAAATTGAAATAACCAACGACTGGATTGATATCGACTACGTGGAATTCAAGGAAGTTTCCTCCCAACAGCCTCTTGGATTTAAGGATGTACGCCTGGGCATGACCGAAGCAGAGAGCAATTTTGAACTGTTCGACCTTCGCGGCAACCGCGTGGCTCGCTTTAGTGCGGGCGGCATGGCTAGCGCGATGGATTACGTGAAGTCGGGTGCGCTCAAGGTTCGCGGCGGCGTGTACATGCTCCGTGGCAACACGGCGAACGGGATGGTTTCCAGGAAGGTAGGCGTTTATGCAAAGTAGTGAAATCAAAATAGTGAAGCAGATAGTCTTCTTTATGGTGATTGCCGTTTCCCTCGGCTTCATCTACGGATAGTCTTCTCCTAATCATATATCGGGCCCCGGCTAAGCCGGGGCTTTTTTTTGCACACCCCTCCCTAGTCAAACGCGTCTCCTATTGACAAAATATCAATGGAAAACATATCGGAACCCTATAAAAAAGCCTTTTTAGAGGGTATTTTTAGGGTTATAAGGAGTTTCTGTATGGGATGTTTCAAACTTCTGACTCGCGCAGCCCTCACTGCTGCTGCTTTTACCGGCATTTCCTTTGCCGTTACGGTCAATAACCCGATTATGTACGTCGATAGCCCGGACCCCTCGATTGTCCGCGTTGACGACGCTTACTACATGGTGACGACGACCATGCACTTTGCGCCTGGCGTGCCCGTTTTCAAGAGCACGGATTTGGCCCAGTGGCGCACGGTGGGGTATGCCTACCAGACGCTCACCAACAACGACCAGCAGAACTTGAATGGCGGCAAGGACGCCTACGGTAAGGGCTCTTGGGCTTCGAGCATCCGTTACCACAAGGGATTCTTCTACGTGCTGACCCCGTCCTACACGACAGGCAAGACTCACCTGTACAAGACCGCCGACGTGGAAAGCGGCCAGTGGAGCGAAGTGCAGCTCCCGTTCTATCACGATCCGTCCCTCTTCTTCGATGACGACGGCACCGTGTGGGTGTTCTACGGCAGCGGCGACCAGATTAGCTACGTGCAGCTCAATGACGATGCGAGCGGCGTGAAGGCCGGCGGCAAGAGCGGCAAGCTCGGCGGCGTGAGCGTGAACCAGGTGACCGGCACCAGCAACTACTACGTGCCGCAGGAAGGCTCGCACATGGAAAAGGTGAACGGCGAATACTACCTGTTCACGATTTCCTGGCCGGCGGGCAAGAGCCGTAGCGAAATTGTTTACCGTTCCAAGAGCCTGCTCTCCGGATTTAGCGGAAGGTATTTCCTCTCCGATAACGGTGTTGCGCAGGGCGGCATTTTTGATACTCCCGATGGCAAGTGGTATGCCCTCCTGTTCCGCGATTCCGGCCCGGTTGGCCGTATGTCGCACCTGGTCCCGATGGAATGGAAGGACGGCTGGCCGGTTCCGACCAGCGGAAGCAAGGCACCCTCCACGATTGACCTGCCGGAATCCCCGCTCCCGGGCTATGGCATGGTCACCAGCGATGATTTTGAATCCAGCGAACTTGCTCTTGAATGGCAGTTCAACCACAATCCCGATAACAAGAACTGGAGTTTGTCTGCAAATCCGGGTTTCTACCGCATTACTACGAGCCGCACCGATAGCCGCGTGGTGAATGCGAAGAACACCTTGACACAGCGCTCCTTTGGCCCCAAGAGTTCGGGCCGTACGCTTGTCGATGGCACCGGCATGAAGGATGGCGATATGGCCGGCCTCGTTGCCCTGCAAGATGACAAGGGCTTCGTGGCGCTTGCTAAAGATGGCGGCAGCTACAAGGTGGTGATGTACACCGGAAACAAGGACGGTGAAAGCCTGAAGGACAGCAAGGCGATTTCGGGTTCCAAGGTTTACCTGCGTATCGATTTCGACCTGCCGATTGACCGCGGTACCGCATACTTCTACTACAGCACCGATGGCAATACCTGGACAAAGATTGGTAGCGACGTGAAGCTCAATTACGACCTCCACATGTTCGTGGGTGTGCGTTGGGGCCTCTTCAACTTTGCAACAAAGCAAGCGGGCGGCTATGCGGACTTTGACTGGTTCAAGGTCGGTGTTGATGCGAACGATGAAATTTACCTCGATGGCGCTGGCTCTGAACCTGTCCTGCAGACTCCGTTCTGTGCCGCCGGCGAAAACTGCCCCGCCATTGCGCTCCCGGGCAAGATTGAGGCCGAAAACTTCGACGTGCCGGGCAAGGGCAAGGACGGTACCTCTTACTACGATGGCGATTCCGAGAACCACGGCGACAGCGACTACCGCGCAGGTACCGGTGTTGACCTTTACAAGAAGGCGACTGGAATCATCGTGGGCTACAACAGCGAAGGTGACTGGCTCGAATACACCGTGAACGTGAAGGAAGCGGGTGATTACACCATGTTCGCGGCTGTCGCTGCTGCAGGCAACACCTCGAGCTTCAAACTCTCCCTGGACGGCAAGGACCTCACCGAAGAAATCGCGGTGCCTGCGGCAAGTTCTGGCGAAGAGAATTACGACGACTACAACAAGGTGCAGGCCAACGTGACGCTCCCTGCTGGCGAACACGTGCTCCGCTTCACGGTTACTGGTGCCTGGCTCGATATTGACTACTTCACGTTCGTGAAGGGCAAGGACGCTACGGACCCGGAACCCATCGGGACTGATATTGCGCAGAAGGTGCGCTTCGGCGTGCAGGGCGTGCAGACTTATCGCGTGTTCAGCCTGAATGGCACGCTCGTGGGAACCGTAGATGCTACAAGCACGTACGAGGCCCAGTCCAAGGTGCGCGCGATGGTTTCTGAGAAGGGCGTGTACCTGATCAGGACCGCGACAGGCATGACTCGCCGCGTTCTTGTGACAAAGTAACGCTTTTTACAAAATGACAATGATTTGTTATACCCCGCAGGTAATTTTCGACCCTGCGGGGTATATATTATGGTAGGGCAGTTTGGTGTTTTGCCCTTAAGGAGTCAATATGTTTGGTCATAAAATTTCCTCCGCGAAGGCGGTTTCTGCCCTTGCGCTAATAGCAGCGACTGCTTTCTCGGTTCCTGCACTTGCAGACAACATAACGGTTGATGGCAAGAGCCGCAGCATGCTCGTGTATGCGCCTTCGGGTATCGAGAAGAACCGCCCGCTCATCATCCAGATGCACGGTATGAACCAGGACGCCCCCTACCAGAAGAATGCGGCGAAGTGGGAATCCATTGCCGATACCGCGCGTTTTGTGGTGGTGTTCCCGAACGGCGAAAACAAGGCCTGGGATATCTCCGGCAACAAGGACCTCAACTTTATCAAGGCCATCATCAACGAGATGTACAATAAGTACGGTATCGACAAGAACCGCGTGTACGTTTCGGGCTTCTCGATGGGCGGCATGATGAGCTATCACGTGGCAAACAAGATGGGCGACCAGATTGCGGCCATCGCGCCTGTTTCGGGTGGCGGCGGCGTAAACTCGCCCAAGCGCGCCATGCCGATTATGCATACGCACGGAACTACCGACGACGTGGTGAACTACAATAGCACCGTGAATACCCTCAAGGGCTGGGTCAATGCACAGAAGTGCTCCAGCAATTCGCAAAAGATCAAGCCGTATCCCTCGACCAAGCCGGGTTCTGCCGCATCGCTCGAAATCTGGAGCGGCTGTACCGACGGTGTCGAGGTGCGCCTGCTGACCATTGACGGCAAGGGTCACTGGTATTCTATGGACGAGGCCGTGAGCGTCAATACGAGCGTGGAAATCTGGAACTTTGTGAAGAACTACTCGCTTGATGGTTCCAGCATCACGCCGCCTCCTCCCGCGATTGTGGTGCCCACGAATCGCGACAGCATCTTTAATGGCGGTTTCGATTCCACCTCCGTGGCTTGGGACCTGCAGGTGCACGGTGACGCGCAGGCGACGGGCGAGGCCAAGGGTGGCAAGTACCAGCTGGACATTTCCACTGTCGGTACCGAGAATTACCAGGTGCAACTTATCCAGCACGATTTGCACCTCGAAAAGGGACAGTGGTACGAAATCAGTTTTGACGCGAGCGCGGGTGCGGCCCGTACGCTCGAGGTGAACGTGGAACAGCACAACGACCCGTGGGCATCTTACCTCAAGGAAAAGCAGAATTTTGAACTCGGCACTACGCCAAAGACGTTCACGTTCAAGTTCCAGATGACGGCCGCGACCGATACGAACAGCCGCCTGAGTTTCAATGCGGGCGCCGCCACCGGCACGCTCACGCTTGATAACGTGAAAATCGCGAAGACGGAAGCCCCCGCTGATACGGGAACGACCGCCCTGCGCGGGGTACAGTTTGTGCGCGAACAGCCGGCATCGTATGCCGTGTTCGACCTGCGCGGTCACAGGCTCGGGACTATCGAAATGCACGATGCGACCGAGGCCGAAACGCTCCTGCGTGCGGGTTACACGAAGGGAGTTTACCTCCTGCGCGGCCTGAAGGGCGAAAAATCGCTTCTGGTGCCCGTTTCCCGCTAAAAAACACTAAAAACACTAATAGCGCCATTGACAAATAATCAATGGCGCCTTCCGTTTTGGCGGGTATTTTGCCGTTTTTGGAGAGTATTTTTAGACCAGTAAATCAAAAAAAGTGGAGATGAAGATGTTTGGTTTAAAAAAATGCTCGCTCGGCGGGGCTTGTGCCCTTGCCTTTTTGGGTATGGCCTCTCAGGCCTTTGCACATCCGGATAGCCTGGTGCTTACGCCCCCGTTGGGGTGGAACAGCTGGAACGTGTTCCACGAAAATATCAACGAAAAGCAGATTCAGGAAATTGCCGATGCCATGGTCAATTCCGGTTTGAAGGATGCCGGCTACATTTACCTGAACCTCGACGACAACTGGATGGACACCAAGCGCGATGCGCAAGGCAACCTCCAGAATAATCCGAAAACCTTCCCGAGCGGCATGAAGGCCATTGCCGATTACGTGCATTCGAAGGGCCTGAAGTTCGGTCTTTATGGCGACCGCGGCAAGCGTACCTGCCACCATTACAATAGCAACTGGCAGAGCGAAAGCGGTTCCAACGGTCACGAAGAACAGGATGCCAAGAAACTCGCCGAATGGGGCGTGGACTACTGGAAGTACGATAACTGCGATTCCGATCCGAGAACCCAGGAAAAAGATTACACTGCCATGTCCAACGCTCTCCGCAATTCCGGACGCGATATCGTGTTCAGCATTTGCATGTGGGAATACAAGGACTGGATGCCGAAAATCGCTAACCTCTGGCGTACTACTTTCGATATTGGCCCCGAATGGATTTCTACCTCCTGGTACCGCGGCGTCTATGAAATTATCGATGCCAACAACAAGTACTGGCAAATTGCAAAGCCCGGTCATTGGAACGACCCGGATATGCTCGAAGTGGGCAACAGGGGCCTCTCTTACGAGGAACAGCGCTCCCAGATGACGATGTGGTCCATCATGGCTGCTCCCATCATGATCAGTTCCGACGTGCGCAACATGAGCAACGAGACCAAGGAACTCTACCTGAACAAGGACATGATTGCCATCAACCAGGACTCCCTGGGCGTTCAGGGCCACCGTATCTCTGACCAGAACGGTAAGCAGATTTGGACCAAACCCTTGAAGAATGGCGACCTTGCCGTGGCGCTCCTCAACAACAATTCCTCTACCCAGACTGTCGAATGCAACTTTGCTGACATCGGCGTAGAAGGCGAAGTGGAAGTCCGCGATGCCTGGAAAAAGAAGGACTTGGGCCCGGTTTCGCACGTTTCTATCGAACTTCCGGCTCACGGCTCTGCACTCCTCCGCTTGGTTCTCAAGCCGGTTCCGCGCAAGCCGTTCAAGGGCGAGGCTCTCGCTATTCCAGGCAAGATCGAAATGGAAGACTTTGACGTGAACGGCGTGGGCCAGGGCAACACCACCTACAACGAAAGCGATACCGAAAACCATGGCGATAGCGATTACCGCCCGGGTACCGGTGTGGACCTTTACAAGAAGGCTACGGGAATCATCGTCGGCTACAACCAGGCCGGCGAATGGCTCGAATACACCGTGAAGGTTGCCAAGACGGGAACTTACACGATGAGTGCCTCCGTTGCCTCTGCCAACAGCACTTCTGGCTTCAAGCTCTCCATGGACGGCAAGGATATCACCGAAGAAATTGCGGTGCCTGCGGCAACCTCGGGTGAAGAAAACTACGACGAATACAATACGGTTGAAGCCGAAGTGAGCCTGACCGAGGGCGAACACATTCTCCGCTTCACGGTTACCGGCGACTGGATGGACATTGACTGGATAAAGTTCAGCGAACCGGGGAGCACCGAACCGGGTACGGATGCAATCCGCCAGGTAATGCCTGCCGTTCGTGGCGATGCCTCTGCGCCGCGCCTTGTCAAGAAGGGCAATACGCTCTTTGTCGAGAAGAACGGCATGCGTTTCGACCTGACCGGCCACCGCCTCCGCTAATGTCATCCCCGGCTTGACCGGGGATCTTCAAAAGTTCCTCCTAACAAAAAGCGTCTCGCTAGCAATAGCGGGGCGTTTTTTTTTGAAAAATTTTACACCGGGGCTTTTGAATTTTTAGCAAAAGTGTTTTGTGTAAGGGGGTGTTTTTTGCCGTGCTGCGAATCTAATTTTTATGATGGTGCATGGTATAGGGAAAGGATGGTACAAGATGTTTGGTATTAAGACGAAGCGGCTCGCCGCCATTACCTTCGCTGCGGTGTGCGGATTGTTTTCACAGGGGTTCTCGCAGGATTTGCTTTACCCCGACATGTTCGCGCTGAGCGATGTGCAGCTCCTTGACGGGGTTCTGAAGGAACGTCAAGACCTAAATGCGGAAACGCTGCTAGCCTATGATGTAGACCGCCTGCTTGCGCCGTTCTACGAAGAGGCGGGAATGCGCCCGAAGGCATCCAAGTTCCCGAACTGGGCGGGCCTCGACGGCCACGTGCTGGGCCATTACCTGAGCGCCTTGGCTATGCACTATGCAGATAACGACGATATCATGATAAAGGAACGTCTGGAGTATATCCTGAACGAGCTCAAGACCATCCAGGACCAGAATTCCAAGGACGCGAACTTTGTGGGCTATATCAGCGGCGTGCCGAACGGGAAGCAGATGTGGCTCAAGATGAAGAACGGCGATGCCGGTGCGCAGAACGGCTATTGGGTCCCCTGGTACAACATCCACAAGCTTTACGCGGGCTTGCGTGATGCATACGTGTATGCGGGCTACGAACAGGCGAAGACGATGTTCCTCAAGCTCTGTGACTGGGGCATAACCATCACGAACGGCCTGAACGATTCCAAGATGCAGCAGATGCTCGGTACTGAACATGGCGGCATGCCCGAAGTCTATGCCGATGCGTATTACCTCACGAAAAACGAGAAGTACCTGAATGCGGCGAAGAAATGGTCTCACCAGTGGCTCTTGAACCCGATGTCGCAGGGCAATGACAACCTCACGAACGTGCACGCGAATACGCAGGTCCCGAAGGTGGTGGGTTTTGCCCGCATTGCGGAACTTTCCGGCGATCAGAACTACAAGAAGGGTTCCGATTTCTTCTGGCAGACTGTCGTGAACAAGAGGAGCATCGCGATTGGCGGCAACAGCATTTCGGAACATTTCCCGGCGCTCAATAACCACAAGAAGTTCGTGGAGGAACGCGAAGGACCGGAATCTTGCAACACCTACAACATGCTCAAGTTGACCGAGCGCCTGTTCAACATGAAACACGATGCGCATTACGCCGATTTTTACGAGCGGGCGCTTTTTAACCATATCCTTTCGACAATCCACCCGAAGCATGGCGGCTACGTGTACTTTACGCCCGCGCGCCCGCGCCATTACCGCGTGTATTCCAAGGTGAATGCGGGCATGTGGTGCTGCGTGGGTTCGGGCATGGAGAACCCCGCGAAGTACAACCAGTTTATCTACACGAAGGATAAATCTAGTTTGTATGTAAACCTGTTTGTGGCTTCGCTTTTGAACTGGAAGGATAAAGGCGTGAAAATTAAGCAGGAAACGGCCTTCCCGAAGGGCGAATCCTCCAAGTTCACGATTACGGGTAGCGGCGATTTCGATATGCAGATTCGCCACCCGTACTGGGTCAAGGAAGGCGAGTTCAAGGTTATCGTGAACGGCGATACCGTCGTGAAAAAGTCTGAGCCCTCTAGCTATGTGTCTGCGGGTAAGTCCTGGAAGTCCGGCGACGTGATTGAGGTCCTTTACCCGATGTACACGCATACCGAGGACTTGCCGGGCGTGAGCGACTACGTGGCGCTTATGCATGGCCCCATCGTGCTTTCCGCAAAGACGGGGACGGCGAACCTGAACGGCCTTGTTGCCGATGACGGACGCTGGAGCCATATCGCGTCGGGAGCGCTCGAATCCCTGGATCAGGCCCCCATGCTTGCGAGCAAGAAGGAAGATATCCCTTCGAAGGTGGAACCCGTGAAGGGGGAACCCCTGCACTTCAAGGCGCCCTACCTGTTTGCCGCCAAGAAGGATGCAAACCTGTTGCTGGAGCCGTTCTACGAGGTGCACGATGCCCGCTACATGATGTACTGGATGGTGCTTACTGACCCCTCCGTTCTGGAACGCCTGAAAAAGGAACAGGAAGAGGCTCTCGCGCTTGACGAGAAGACGGTTGACAAGGTGGCACCCGGCGAGCAGCAGCCCGAAGTGGACCACAAGATGAAAATCGAGAATTCCACGTCGGGAACGGCGAATGGGGAATTCTACCGCGACGCGGGTAAGTGCAGCGGTGGCGACGGCGGCCTCATCAGCTATGAATTCGAGACGAACAGCGAGGATTCCCTGAGCCTCATGGTGCGCTACTGGGGCAACGAGGGCTGCACCCGCATATTCGATATCGATATCGATGGCGAGAAACTCACGACCGAGACGATTTCGAATCGCTGGAACAAGAACGAGTTCGTGAACGTGACGTACCCGATTCCGGACAACATGGTGAAGGGCAAGAAGATTGTGCGCATCTCGTTTACGGCGACTTCCGGCATGGTGGGTGGCATCTACAGCGTGCGATTGCTCCGCAACAAGCCGAAGCCCGAAGTGCAGGATACCGTGCCGACGATTGCCGCACCCGCAAAAATGCCCGCACGCCCCGACTTGAAGGCGCGCGTGATGGGCAACGAACTGCAGATTGCCTCCGGAGCGGTGCTTTCGCAGGGCCTCACCGCGAGAATTTATGCGATGAACGGCCGTCTAGTAAAAACCGAGGCGCTACCGGCGGGGCAGTCCAGCTTTAGCATCGGAATTGCCGATATGAAAAATGGCATGTATATCCTGAAAATCCAGCGCGATGGTTTCAGCTATGCTTCAACAATTTTCAGGAAGGGCGGCTTTTGACATTCTGTCCATAGGAACTCCCTAGCGGGGGTTCCTTTTTGCGCTTTTTTCAAGTAATTTTCTTATTGGTGTTAACAAGGAAGTTCTTATGATGTTTGGTTATGGTTTCAGGCGTGTAGCCTGTTCTGTTCTTGCTGCAACAGCACTTTCGGCAGTGAGTTCCTTCGCCGTCACGAGCCAGTTCCGCGGCGTAAACTGGGCGGACAAGCGTGACAATTTCGTGTCTGACGTGCTGGTGCTTTCAGGCATGAGCCTTTCGGATAATTACCAGTCTGCATCGGTTGTTGCTGACCGCGTTATCGGGCAGTTCCAGGAACTGTTCGGCACCAACAGCGTGCGAATTCCGGTGAACGAGCCGACGGTACTCAAGTTCTGGGATACCTACACGGGCGTTATCGACATGGGCCTTTCCAAGGGCCGTATCGTGATGGGCTACTGGGGCCCCGCACAGCCTTCGGGCCCGAAAAATATGAATGACTGGTGGAGCATGTGGGCAAAAATCGTCGAAAAATACGGCGACCACCCGAATGCCTATTTCGAGATTTTCAATGAGCCGCACATGTACAGCAAAACGGAACTGCGCGACCTTTACGCCCAGTGGCTGAGCAAGTTCCCGAATGTGCCGCGCGACCATATTCTGCTAGACGGTTCGGGCCTTGCATGGAATGTACCCGACATTGCCGATGACCCGCGCTTCGAGGGTTGCCTTTTCGCGGTGCACGAATACACCTTCTGGAACATGAGCATTACCACCGAGCAGGGCTGGAAAAACAGCTTCAAGGGCAAGGTGGGCAAGTATGCCGACCGCACCGTGTGTACGGAATGGGGCGGCGCCATGAGCCCTGGCGACAAGGCGGGCGTGCATTACGACTACATGGACTACAATTCTACTCCGACGAATTACTTTATGGCCTACATTCGCGGCATGTCCGACCAATTGCGCGAATGGGAAATGGGTAGTTTTTACTGGCCGGGGCTTCGCGATGGTGACTGGTACAGCATGACCAAGCGCACCGGCGAAGGTGCCAACATCAAGCTCGAAATCGTGAACCAGTCGGGCGTGGACCGCATGAAGATGGCCTGGGCCGATACGGTCGAGACAACCCCGCTCGTCCGTGAGGCGTATAACGGCGAACCTGCGGCGATTCCGGGTATAATCGAGGCGGAGAATTACGACAAGGGCGGAAACCGCTTCAGTTTCTACGACAAGGATGCTGCCAACAAGGGCGAGACCTACCGCGAAGATGCCGTAGATGTCGTTACCCTGGAGGGCGCAACCTGTGGCGGCGAGGCCTGCAAGGGCTATGCCGTCGGGTATACGGAAGCGGGCGAGTGGCTCGAATACAGCGTGAAGGTCGCGGCAAGCGGCAAGTATGCAATCCGTGCGAATGTGGCGACGGCTTCAGAGACCTCGAAAATCCAGCTGTTTGTCGATGGCGAGGCGATTGGCGATACGGTGACTTTCGAGAAGGTCGATACCACATGGAATGTGTACAAGGAAGTTGATATCGGTGTCGCGAACCTTACGGCGGGCGAACACATCCTGAAACTTGCCATTGCGGGTAGTTACGTGAACGTGGACTGGCTCAAGTTCTGCGAAGGCGAGGCCTGCGAGGCGCCTACGGGAATCCGTGAAATCATGCCCGCATCCGTTACCAAGACTTCGGTCCCGCGCCTCCGCAAGCAGGGTGGCCAGCTGTTTGTCGAAAGGAACGGCATGCGCTTCGACCTGACGGGCCACCGCATCAAGTAAACCAGGTTGGTGCACTTCGGCAAGTTCAGTGACCTAAGTTGAATCATTGATAAGTTGTCAACGAGAACTCCCTTTCCGGGGGTTCTTTTTTTATTCGTAAATGGTAATTTTCGGGATAGGGATTCCCCCTTGGTGTAAAAACGGGAAAAAAGAGGAAATTATGGGAACGAAGTCGTTACTATCCTTCTGTTTGGTGATGTCGGGCATGTCTCTGGCCGCGACGCAGGCAACCTTCTATGTGGCCCCCTCGGGCAGTGATGCTGCCGCGGGTACAAAAGATGCTCCCTTCAAGACGATTACGCAGGCCCAGAAGGCCGTGCGCGCCATAAACGGCTCCATGACGGGCGACATCGAGGTAATTTTACGCGAAGGCACCTACGCGCTCCCCGCAACCATTGCATTTGACGAACGCGACGGTGGCAAGGACGGTCACTACGTGCGTTACAAGGCTGCCGATGGCGAAAAACCGCTCATTACGGGCGGTATGCCCATTACGGGCTGGACCATTCACGACGAGGCGAACAACATCTGGAAAGCCGAAGGCGTGGAAGGCCGATTCCGCCAGCTTTACGTGAACAACCGTAAGGCTGTTCGCGCATGCTTCCCCAATGTGATTGACGCAAAGGAAAAAGGCAACGGCGGTTTCGACCACGATTTTGTGCGA
The DNA here is from genome assembly GCF_900143055.1 of Fibrobacter sp. UWR3. Taxonomy (NCBI): domain Bacteria; kingdom Pseudomonadati; phylum Fibrobacterota; class Fibrobacteria; order Fibrobacterales; family Fibrobacteraceae; genus Fibrobacter; species Fibrobacter sp. UWR3. The sequence goes on from NZ_FRCW01000011.1 coordinate 60,453, forward strand.
CTCACGAAGGTGGACTCTACGGGCCGTGCCTTCGATGTCTCTGCCGACTACATCAAGAATATCAAGAACATCGAGGATGTCGAAATCCACTTGATGATTGCCTGGTCCGAAAACATTTTGCGCTTGGAAAAGGCCCAGGTAAACGGCGGCACCGCAAAGCTCATCCCCAAGGATCCTGAACGCACCAAGCTGTTCCACCGCGCTTTCCCCATGCTCGGCACCGCCTTCATGAGCAATCCGCCCAAGCAGCAGGTTTTCTATCTGGAAAATTCCTACGACCTGATTGACGCTCCGGGTGAATGGTACCTGGACGAAAAGAATCAAACGCTTTATTACAAGCCCCGTGAAGGCGAAAGCATGGCGACTGCCCACGTGGTTGCACCTCGCCTCAATACTTTGTTCAGCGTTTTGGGTAAAGACACCAAGAACAAAGTGGGCTACATGTCTTTCGAAGGCTTGACCTTCGCCCATTCCAACTTTACACGCCCTAGCGAAGAAGGCTTCTTGGATTTGCAGGCGGCAAACTTCAACGTAGACGTGCTTCCGGATCCAAGCCGCGGAAACTGGGAAAAGCTGAACAGCAACAAGTACTTGCTGTGGCGCCCCGATGCGGCCTTCCGCGTTGAAAATGCCCATCACTTTTTGGTGCAGGGCAACGTGTTCTCGCAGATTGCGGCTACGGGCCTCGACTTTGTCTCCGGCACCAACGACGACATGATTCAGGGCAACGCCTTCTTCGAAATCGGCGCTGCGGGCATTATGCTCGGCAAGTTCTATCAGGACTCCACGACCGAAATCCATATCGCCTACAACCCGAGCGACAAGGACGAAATCAGCACTCGCGATACGGTCAAGAACAACCTGGTCACCAACGTGACGAACGAGCATCAGGGTGCCGTAGGTATTGGCGCAGGTTACCCGCGCTATGTGGTGATTGAACACAACGAAGTCTCTTACACGTATTACTCCGGCATTTCCATCGGTTTTGGCTGGACAAAGGCTCAGACCGCCATGACCAACAACCATGTGAATTGGAACGAAATTCACCACATTGCCCGCCTGCTTTGTGACTCGGGCCCGATTTACACTTTGAGTAACCAGGGCACCGGTAGCGAAATCCAGCACAACTACATTCACGATAACGGAACTTCCAAGTGGGCCGATTACTGGAACGTGCCTATCTACCTGGACGAAGGCTCCAGCGGCTTTACCGTGAAAGAGAACGTGTTCAAGAATTCTCCCGCAGGTGTGGGTCAGAACCAGGCTGGTCAGAATAATCTCCAGCAGTCCAACAACTATTACAGCGACGAAGTCGTGAACAACGCTGGTATCGAGAAGAATTTCCGTTACATCCGCGACATCAAGGAAATTCCGCTCGCTGACTTCAGCAACACCGTGACGCAGGAAGCCTTCAAGGCCGTGGCGACCCTTCCAGGAACCATCCAAGCCGAAGACTACGATGTGGGCGGCCAGAGCGTTTCTTACAGCGACAAGGACTTCGTGAACGAGGGCAACACCTATCGCGAAGACGGCGTGGACGTGGTGGGCTTCGGCTGCTCCGACACGCTCAATACCCAAGACTGTAAGGGATTCGCCATCGGTTACACGCAGGCAGGCGAATGGCTCGAATACAGCGTGAATGTGACTACGGCGAGCAAGTACGTGTTCCGCGCGAACGTGGCGACCGGCCTTGAGGGTGGTAGCTTCCGCCTGTTCCTTGACGGCAAGGCGGTTTCGGATACGATTCCTGTGCCGCAGGGCGAAGACTGGAATACCTATGCCACAATTGACGGCGAAACTAGCGAACTTGCGAAGGGCGAACACATTCTGAAAATTCAGTTCACCGGCAGTTACGTGAATCTTGACTGGATAAAGTTTGCGCTCACTGCCGAGGAACTTACCCCCGTTCGTCAGGTTTCCGGAATGCGCCTAGACCTCGGCGAACGCGGCTACGACGTGTTCGGCATGAACGGCAAGTTTGTCTGTAGAATCGAAGGCGTAGCGGCCGCGGGTGGCATCAAGGCGGCCCTCTCTGCGAAGGGCGTGAACCCCGGCATGTACGTGGTCCGCGGGCTCGACAGCAAGAAGGCGATTCGCGTCAACTTGCATTGATTCTTGTGAACGGCTATGTATGAAAAAGGTCTCCGCATTTGCGGAGGCCTTTTGGATTTGGAGTTAGTAAAGAAGCTTGTATTATTTCACGAAGCTTGCCGGCAGAGTGAACTGCTTCAGGAACGGCCAGCCGATGCTTGCGTCACCGTAGTCGTGGCCACCACCCTGCTTGGTGCAGAGCACGACCTTCACGCCGTCCTGGCAGTTGGAGTATTCGTCACAGCCGTTGGAGTTCTTGCTCGGGGAGCCCGTGCAGCCATTCTTCTCTGCCCAGAACTTGAAGGTGCCTTCGGCGCCGAGGAAGTTCAGGCCGTCGTTGAATCCGCTATCGCCGCCCTGATATTTGCAGACCGGGTCGTTTGTGCCGCGGAAGTTGATGACAGAGATAGGACGAGACATCTTGCACTGTGCACTGTTGGTCTTGTTCAAGTCCATAGCTGCCGGAGCGACTGCTGCAAAGACGTCGGACATCATGCAAGCCACGTGGTTACTCATGCCGCCACCCATCGAGAAACCGGTTGCGTAGATGCGCTGCGGGTCGATACAGGCGATTTCTTTGAGCATGTCGATCATTGCGTAAGAGAACTTGACGTCGTCGTCGTTGGAGCAGCAGGGGCCGACGTTCCAGCCGTTACCCATTCCACCCGGTTTGCTGGTGCCGTCCGGGTAAAGCGTGATTACGCCTTCGGGGTCAGTCTTGGCCTTGTACGGAGAACTTCCGAATTCGCCATTGCCGGAACCGCCAATCGGGTGGTAGTCAATAACGAGCGGTACGGGCTTGTCGCCCTTGTAGGCACTCGGAATGTGCATAATAAAGGTGCGCTGCTTGCCATCGACGGTCACGGACATGTTTTGCTTATCTCCGACCTTTGCAGTCTTGCCGGAGCAATCGACTACGATAGGTTCGTCGCTGCCAGCGTTGCTGCTGGAAGACTTCGGCGGTTCAACCTGTTGAGAACTGGAGGATTCTGCCGGCTTGACTTCGGTAGAGCTCGAGCTGGAGGGCCTTACCATCTCGATGGTCACACCGGTTTCGACTTCAGCCTGCATCTGGTAAGCCAGGTTTGCATAGCCGTCCAACGCGAACTGGAGCATCGGCAACAGGTCGCCCTCTTTCTTGAGAGCCTTTACGCCCTTGCTGGTTACCATGTAGGTAGCCTTGTCGCTATCGGCATTGATGCGGATGAATTTTGCACCGCGGGCGAGCTTGCCAAAGTTGAGAGTGACGATACCTTGGACGTGCCCGGGGTTGCTCTGTGCAAGGACCTTGCCCAGGGCGTCAATCACGGAAACCTTGAGGTTGTTGGCGTCCGCATTGTAGATGGTGAGCATGCCACCTTCCATGTGGATGGCCATATTGGCGACCTTCATGCCGGGCAATGCGTCCGTACCACCGCTGAGGCTGAACGTGCCATCTTCTGCGGAGGTCGTTTCGTAGCCACCGAAATTGAAGGTGTTGATTTTTACGCCCGAGAGCAGTCTGCCGGATACCTTGGATTTTACAACCCCGTCGATACTCCAGGCGAACGCCAGGCTACTAGACAAAGCCAATCCACTGGCAATGCCCAAAAGTTTGGGAAAATGCATATTTGACTCCTTTTTTTCCCAAACATCACATACATTCCATAGACAAATTTAACCTTTTGGCCTTGCGGGTAGGTGTTTTTTCTTTTGTAAAGATTTGGTTGTTTACATTTTGGTAACGGCAAATTTCGCTAAAAAAGCCATTTTTGCAAAAGGGTCATTTTTGTTGGGGCGATTAATCCCATTTTTTTTGTAAAAATCGCCATTTTGTGTCATGGCGAAAATGTAGGAGTTTGGGGCAACGCTTGAGTGTAAACTTTTGATTGTGGATAAAACGTCAATGGAATAGGTGTGCCGGTGTGAGATTTTCGTAATCTGAGGAGATATCTTTAGATTAGGCCGGTATTGGTGAGTCGGCCATAACACATAAGGGATGTGGTTATGAAAAATATTCTCTCAACGGCAACGAAAGTTGCTGCAGTCGCTCTTGCAGCGTCTTCTTTCTCCTTTGCGGGGCCCGGCATTGCCGATGGTGCAGCAAAGTTCATTGGCAACATTACTCAGTCAAACACGGCTCCTGGTCCTAACGACCAATTTACCAAGCTGTGGAACCAGGCTACCGCCGAAAACGGTTGTAAGTGGGGTTCCATCGAAGGTACTCGCGGTCGCTACAACTGGGCCGGTTGCGACGCGGCCTACAACTGGGCAAAGAACAATGGCGGTCACTTTAAGTTCCATGCCCTCCTTTGGGGCGGCCAGTATCCTGGCTGGCTTGAAAGCCTGAGCGTTGACGAAACCAAGAAGGCGATTACCGACTGGTTCGACGCCGTCAAGAATCACTACCCCGATATCGAGATGATCGACGTGGCCAACGAGGCTATCCGTACTGGCAACAATCAGTATCATTCTGGTTATACCAGAACCAAGATTATTCCTGCACTGGGTGGCGATAACAACGGCGATTACGCCTTCTTGACGACCGCTTTCAAGATGGCTCGCGAACGTTGGCCCAAGGCAATCCTCATCTATAACGACTATAACACCATCCAGTGGCATGTGGACCAGGGCATCAACCTGATCAACACCATCCGGAAGAATGGCGCTCCCGTTGATGCTTACGGCCTTCAGGCTCATGACTTGATGAGTGACGGTGGTCAGGCTGGCGGTACTGGCGGCGGCGGCGTCTGCATGAATTACAATAATTTCGTTGCTACCATGCAGAAGATCCATAAGGAAACCAATAATTTCCCGGTTCTCATCTCTGAATATGACGTTCCGTCTACTGACGATGGCATCCAGAAGCAGTGCTATCAGGAACAGGTCAAGTACTGGATGGAAGACCCCCATGTTGCCGGTATCACCATTTGGGGATGGATCTACGGTCAGACCTGGCTTAACTGCAATGGTAAGGCGAACGGTTGCTCTGGTCTTGTGAGAAATGGTCAGGATCGTCCGGCTCTCACATGGATGAAGGAATATCTGGCTTCCAACAAGGGCGTGAACACTACCGGCCTCAAGACTGGCGTGCTCACTCCGGTCGAACCTGTGCCGCGCAAGATGTTCAAGGGCTCCGCATTCGAGATTCCGGGCAAGATTGAGGCCGAAGACTTCGATATTTCCGGTGTCGGCGAAACTAACGGCGTGAGCAACGTCTCTTACAGCGAAGGCGATATCGAAAACCACGGCGACGTGAAGGATTACCGCAAGGACACGACGGGTGTGGACCTCTACAAGAAGGCTACCGGCATCATCGTGGGCTACAACAGCGAAGGCGACTGGCTCGAATACACGGTCAACGTGAAGGAAGCGGGCGACTACACCATGTTCGCTGCCGTGGCTGCTGCCGGTTCTACCTCCAGCTTCCAGCTTTCTCTCGATGGCAAGGCCCTTACCGATGTCATCAGCGTTCCGGCTGCCAAGCAGGGCGAGGAGAACTACGACGACTACAACAAGGTTTCTGCCAACGTTTCCCTCACTGCGGGGACGCATATCCTCCGTATGAAGGTAACCGGCTCCTGGTTTGACGTGGACTACTTCACCTTCGTGAAGGGCAAGAATGCGACTGACCCCGAACCGATTGTGTCTGAAGAACCGGGCGACGATAATCCGGGTGAAGGTACGACGGTTATCGGCCAGAACATCAATTACGACCCGAACGCTCTCCAGCACTACTTCGTGTTCGACATGCACGGCGTCAATATGGGTGTCATGAGTGCCTACGGTTTCGACGGCGCCGCGGAAATCCTCCGAACCTCCGCCGACGTGAAGTCCTCGGGTGTGTACCTGCTGCGCAACCGCTTTACCGGCGAAATGCAGAAGGTCCGTGTAATCAAGTAAAACATCAAAAATTCGCGAAATTTTGCAAAAAAGAGCAGATTCCGGGATTCTCCGGAACCTGCCTTTTGGGGTGTTATGGACATTTTGTCAATGGGAAATGTCTATAAACGGGAGAAAAAGTGCTGTTTTGAGGATAATTTAATGTCCAGATGGTTATAAACCAAAGGATGTGGATATGAAAAAGATTCTCTCAACAGCAACGAAGGTCGCGGCGCTTGCTCTTGCAGCGTCCACTCTTTCGTTTGGCGTCGGCTTGGCAGAAAACGCTTCCAAGTTCGTCGGAAACATCACCACTCGCGGTCAGGTGCGTTCGGACTTCGGTCAGTACTGGAACCAGATTACTGCCGAAAACGAATGTAAATGGCAGTCCATTGAAGGTTCTCGTGGTAACCGCAATTTCAGCGGTTGTAAGGCGGCCTATAACTGGGCAAAGAATAACGGAGGCCTCTTCAAGTTCCATGCCCTGCTTTGGGGTTCCCAGTATCCGACTTGGCTCGAAAGCCTGGGCGTTGACGATACCAAGAAGGCCATCATGGACTGGTTCGATGCCGTCAAGCAGAATTTCCCCGAACTTGACATGATTGACGTGGTGAACGAGGCTATCCGTACGGGTAATAACCAGTACCACTCCAACTACCCGAAGACCAAGATTATCCAGGCTATGGGCGGCGACAATAATGGTGACTACATGTTCATCGTCAATGCATTCAAGGAAGCAAGAAAGCGCTGGCCGAATGCCGTCTTGATTTACAATGACTACAACACGGTCCAGTGGAACTTGGACCAGGGTATTGACCTTATCAAGACCATCAAGAAAAATGGTGCTCCGGTTGACGCCTATGGCCTCCAGGCCCACGACATGATGACCCAGGGTGGCGGCGCCAACGGTACCGGTGGCGGTGGTAACTGCCTGGCTCTCAGCACGCTGAAGAGCGCGATAGAAAAAATTTGGAACAATACCCAGACTCCGATGTTCATTTCGGAATATGATATCAACACCTCGGACGACAATACCCAGAAGAGGTGCTATGAAGAACAGATTTCCTACTTCATGGAAAATGAACACATTGGTGGCATTACCATTTGGGGTTACATCAATGGCGCCACATGGTTGGACAACTCGGGTATCATCGACGGAAACAGGGACCGTGCGGCCATGACTTGGCTCAAGTCCTACCTGCCTTCTCACCCGGGTAACAACTCGACGGGCTTGCTGAACAGCACCCCGATCGAGCCCGAACCGCAGACTCCGTTCAAGGGCCAGCCGTTCGATCTGTCCGCCAAGATTGAAGCTGAAGACTTCGACGTTCCGGGCAAGGGTCGTAACGAAGATGGAACGAACAACAACTCCTACTCTGTTACCGGTGAATGCAACGATACCTGGAATACGGAATACAGAAAGGGCACGTCTGTAAGCATTGGCGAAAAGAATGGAGGCCTTGTCCTCGGTTGCAATCCTACAGGAAACACTTTCGAGTACTCCATAAACGTTGCAGAAGCTGGTACGTATGATATCGCTGCAATGGTCGCTGCAGACGGTAGTGGTGCATTGGTGTTCAAGGTTGGCGACAAGGTCGTATCTGATTCGCTGACGTACACCGGTTCTTCTTGGACTACCTTTGAACAGGTTTCTGGTTCCATCACACTTGAAAAGGGTGAACAGATTCTCACGATGGAAGTTGCCAAGGGATATATCGATATCGACTGGTTCCAGATTTCGAAGGCTGGCGAAGGTCCGGGCACGGGCCCGGGTACGGACGCAATCAAGCAGACCGTGGCATTCGACGATCCTTCCGTCCGTCAGGACTACCACGTGTTCGACATGAACGGCATGTTCATGGGCGTACTCACTGCCTATGGCTTCGATGCAGCAAAGCAGATTCTCCAGACTTCCAACGATGTGAAGACCTCGGGAATCTACCTCCTGCGTAACCGTGCTACCGGCCAAATGCAGAAGGTCCGCGTGGTCCGCTAATCGCAAACAAAAAGGTTTAGCATTTTAGAGACGGGTCTCGAAACGAAAGTTTCGGGATCCGTTTCTTTATGCGTTTGCCTTGTTCTCATGGATAGATTGTCCATAGAAACACCCTCCCGACATGCTTTTTTTGGCGCTTTTCAAGGTAATTTTGGAGTATAGACAATAAAAAAGGATGTGGTGTATGAAAAAGCTTTCCCTTTCTCTCGCTGTCGCAGCCATCGCTGGCTTTGCAACCGTGGCAAATGCCGCTCTTGCCGATGGCGGTGCAAAATTTTTGGGCAATATTACTACAGGCGGTCAGATCCGTAGCGACTTTGCTCAGTACTGGAACCAGATTACTCCCGAAAACGGCTGTAAGTGGGGCTCCATCCATTCCCTTTCTAACGGCAACAGCGGGACAAGCAAGTTCGCCTGGGACAACTTCGACAAGTGCGAAAGCGCCTACAAGTGGGCCAAGGAAAAGCCCGGTGAGCGTCACTTCAAGTTCCATGCCCTCGTTTGGGGGTCGCAGTACCCGAACTTCCTTTGCAAGAAAAAGAATCCGAGCATCACGGTAGAAAAGACCAAGCAGTACATCACCGAATGGTTCGATGCCGTTGCGGCCAAGTTCCCGGACCTCGAATACATCGACGTGGTGAACGAAGCCATTTGGGCGGGTGACAACTACCACTCCGGTTACGGCAAGCCTGCTGCAGGTGCCGAAGGCCACAGCACCGACGATACCGAATGCGGCGGCTCCTACATTATCGAAGCCCTCGGTGGCGACCGCGTGGTGAATGGCAAGCACCAGTACGACTTTATCACGAACGCCTTCAAGATGGCCCGCGAACGTTGGCCGAAGGCTGTGCTTATCTACAACGACTACAACACGCTCTCTTGGCAGATTAACGAAGGTATCGAACTCATCCAGACCATCCTCAAGAATGGCGCTCCGGTCGATGCTTACGGCCAGCAGGCTCACGACTGCAAGGGCATGAGCAAGAACGATTTCGAAAGCAAGATGACTCGAATCCATAACGAGACGGGCCTCCCGCTCCTGGTTTCGGAATACGATATCGGCGAAGCCGACGATACCAAGCAGAAAAATGACTATGCAAACCAGGTTCCCTTCATGTGGGAAACTCCTTGGGTCGCGGGTATCACTATCTGGGGTTATATCAACGGCTCTACTTGGGTGGCAAACACCGGCCTTATCGAAAAGGATGGCCGCAAGCGCGCTTCCATGAACTGGCTCGAAGACTACTTCGCGAAGAACCTCAACAAGGGCCAGAATGAAGTGACCTTCACTCCGGTCGAGCCCGAACCGCAGCTCCCGTTCAAGGGTCAGCCGATTGCGCTCCCGGGCAAGGTGGAAGCCGAAGATTTCGATATCCCGGGCGTGGGCGTCAATGAAGATGGCTCGAGCAACCAGTCCTATAGCGACGATTCCGAAAATCACGGCGATAGCGACTACCGCAAGGGCACGGGTGTCGACCTCTACAAGAAGGCTACCGGCGTGATTGTGGGCTACAACAGCGAAGGCGACTGGCTCGAATGGACCGTGAACGTGAAGGAAGCGGGCGACTACACGATGTTTGCTGCCGTGGCTGCCGCAGGTTCTACCTCTAGTTTCCAGCTATCCCTCGATGGCAAGGCCCTCACCGACGTGATTACGGTTCCTGCGGCCAAGTCCGGCGAAGAGAACTACGATGACTACAACAAGGTCAGCGCCAACGTGACCCTCCCGGAAGGCTCGCATATCCTCCGCATGGACGTGACCGGCGCCTGGTTCGATGTGGACTACTTCACCTTCGTGAAGGGCAAGGACGCGACCGACCCCGAACCGATTATCGGTGAAGACGACCCGGGTACGACCTCCATTGCTAACGTGAATTTTGATGCGGGCAAGCTCCAGGACTACTACGTGTTCGACCAGAACGGCGTACGCCTCGGCCTGATGAGCGCCTACGGGTTTAACGCCGCAGCCGATATGCTCCGCTCTTCCAGCATGGTGAAGACTTCCGGCGTGTACTACCTGCGCAACCGCTTTACCGGCGCAATGCAGAGCGTCCGCGTGACCCGCTAAGCCAAAAGAGAAATCCTAATCCATACACCCAATGCCCCGAAACTTGTTTTCGGGGCATTTTTGGTGGTGACGCTTTTTCTATCTTTACTTTTGTATGAATACGAAGATTTATTACACGCTTACTGACGAGTCGCCGTTCCTGGCGACTCAATCCCTGCTCCCCATCGTGCGCGGTTTTGCAAAGACCGCCGATATCGATGTGGAAACCAAGAACATCTCCCTGCCGGGCCGCATTCTGGCCGCCTTCGGCAAGGCGAGCGACGACCTGGATTTCCTCGGTAAGCTTACGCTTGAACCGGATGCAAACATCATCAAGCTCCCGAACATTTCGGCGTCTGTACCGCAGCTCAAGGCCGCGATTGCCGAACTCCAGAAGAACGGCTTTGACGTGCCCGACTATCCGGACGCTCCAGCGAATGACGAAGAAAAGGCAATCCGCGCGAAGTACGACAAGGTGAAGGGTTCCGCCGTGAACCCGGTGCTTCGCCAGGGCAACTCCGACCGTCGCGCCCCCAAGGCGGTGAAGAACTTTGCCCGCAACAACCCGCACAGCAACGGCACGTGGAACACCTCCGTGAAGACTCACGTGGCAAGCATGCAGTCCGACGACTTTTACGGCAACGAAAAGTCCATCACCATGGCCGATGCCGACACGTTCAAGATTGAATTCGTCGACGAAGCGGGTGCCGTTACGGAACTTCGTGCCGCAAAGCCGCTCCTGAAGGGCGAAATCATCGACGCCACCGTGATGCGCATGGCATCGCTCGAAAAGTTCATCGCCAATGCGATGGCCGAAGCCAAGGCGAAGGGCCTGCTGTTCTCGGTACACCTGAAGGCTACCATGATGAAGGTCTCTGACCCGGTGCTGTTCGGTGCATTCGTGCGCGTGTTCTTCAAGGACGTGTTTACGAAGTACGCCGACCTGTTCAAGGAACTCGGCATCGATGCCAACAACGGTCTGGGCGATTTGTACAAGCGCCTCGAAGGCAACGCGAAGGAAGCAGAAGTCAAGGCCGCTATCGATGCAGCGCTCGCTGCGGGTCCGGACCTCGCCATGGTCGATTCCGCGAAGGGCGTTACGAATTTGCATGTGCCGAGCGACGTGATTATCGACGCCTCGATGCCTGCGATGATCCGCAATTCCGGCTGCATGTGGAACAAAGAAGGCAAGTTGCAAGAAGTTGTCGCTTGCATTCCGGACCGCTGCTACGCAGGCATTTACGACGAGACGATTGAATTCTGCAAGCAGAACGGCGCATTCGACCCGAAGACGATGGGTACCGTGCCGAACGTGGGCCTCATGGCTCAGGGTGCCGAAGAATACGGCAGCCACGACAAGACTTTCGTTGCAAAGGGCAAGGGAGTCATTCGCGCCGTGAACAGCAAGGGCGAAGTGCTCTTGCAGCAGAATGTTGAAGCGGGTGACATTTTCCGCATGTGCCAGGCGAAGGACGCTCCGGTGCGCGACTGGGTGAAACTCGCCGTCACGCGCGCCCGCCTCAGCAACACGCCCGCGATTTTCTGGCTCGACCCGGAACGCGCTCACGACCGCGAAATCCAGAAGAAGGTGGAAGCCTACTTGCCGGAACATGACCTCAATGGTCTCGACATCAAGATTATGAGCCCGCGCAAGGCGATTGTGGAAACGATGAAGCGCGCCAAGGCCGGCCTCGATACCATCGGCGTCACCGGCAACGTGATGCGCGACTACCTCACCGACCTCTTCCCGATTCTTGAAGTCGGAACCTCTGCCAAGATGCTCAGCATCGTGCCCTTGATGGCTGGCGGTGGCCTCTACGAAACGGGTGCAGGCGGTTCCGCTCCCAAGCAGGTGCAGCAGTTCCTCGCCGAAAACTACCTCCGCTGGGATTCCCTCGGCGAATACTTCGCACTGGTGCCCGCCTTCGAGCAGGTCGCGTTGAAGGATGGCAACAAGAAGGCGAAGGTTCTCGCCGACACGCTGGACGAGGCCAACGGCAAGATTCTCGAATTCAACCGCACGCCCGCCCGCAAAATCGGCGAACTCGACAACCGCGGCTCACACTTCTACCTGGCCCTCTACTGGTCGCAGGCTCTCGCCGCCCAGAAGGATGATGCGGAACTTGCCAAGAAGTTCGCCCCGGTCGCCGACGCATTGAAGGCCCGCGAAGCCGAAATCGTCGCCGCGTTTGCCGCCGAGCAGGGCAAACCCGCCGACATCGGTGGCTACTACCTGCCCAAGGCTGAACTCCTGAAGAAGTGGATGCGCCCGGTCGCTGAATTCAACGCCGTCATCGACGCGCTGTAGCCCACCCGCAAAAAAAATTATATGTTTAAGGCAGAGCATTCCCTTTGTGGGGCTGTTCTGCTTTTTCGTTGTAGAACCGGAGGCTGAAAATGAAAGTTTCGCTTTGGAAGTCGTTGTTTGCATTTGTATGCATTTTCTCTGTACTTCTGCTTGTGGCGTGTACCTCGGACCTTTCGCCCGAAGCGATTGCGCCGGATGGTTTTACCTACAGCCAGGATGAGTACGATTCTCTCGTGGCGTCGGGCAAGATGGACAAGACCGGTCATGTGATAAAGTCCTCCGCCGCTACGAAGCAGTCCAGTTCCTCGGTTGCCACGAGCTCCGAAACTGGCGGAAGTTCCAGTTCTGAGGAAAACAGTTCCTCTTCGGGTGCCGAAGATGCGTCCAGTTCCTCGGAAGATGATGATTGGGTGGAATCCTCCTCGTCGGCAGAACCTGAGAGTTCCAGCGCCTACGAGGCCACCTTCGGCGAGAACAATTCCATTGTGGCGAAGGATGGCGTGCTGAGCATCGGCGTGGATGCCTTTGCCGATGTGGACGATGAATATGCGGAAGATTTAGAACAAGTTAAGGCGTCCATCGAGGATTCCGAAAAGCAGGCTCCCGAAGGTTATAGCGACTTTGGCCTGGAATCTACGACAAGCGAGTTCAACTACGAGGCTTACATCGATAACGAGTTCTTCTGCCTTGATAAGGAAGGAAACTGGTCCGAAATTTCGCGCGCGAAGCTGGCGGAATTTATCCCGCACTTCAAGAATGGTGCCGACTTGGGCCCGCTTGAGGGGTTCAAGGTAAGCTTTACGGGTGCCTGCAAGGCTGTTTTTGTGCGAAACGAAGCTGAATAGTTCCCTAAAAAACGTCAAAAATCAAAAAATTACAGTCAAAGTGTGCAAAAATGCACATTTTTGTTGTCTCGTTACTTTTTTATTAACTTTTATTTACAAAATAATTTATATTACTCCTGAATAAAACAGGAGTTAGTCTTATGCGTATACTCGAAAAAAAATGGTGGACTCTGGCCGCAGCGCTCCCTGTTGCCGCCCTTGTCGCGTGCACGTCCAATTCCCCGGTAGAGGTGGTGACGCCCAAGGGACAGGTCTACAGTGAAGACGAGTACGAAGAACTCGTAGAGCAGGGCTTGGTAGATGAATCGGGCAACGTCATCGAGGAAGATGAAGAAGAGGGTGCTGCGGGCGGCGATACCCAGAAGTCCTCTTCCAGCGATTCCAAGACCGCGTCTTCAAGCGATACAAAGACTGAATCTTCGAGCGATAGCAAGACCGCGTCTTCGAGCGATAGCAAGACCGCGTCTTCGAGCGATAGCAAGACGACTTCCTCGGATTCAAAAACGGAGTCTTCCAGCAGCGCTAAGGCTTCCTCGGATTCCGGTTCCGACAAGTCTTCTTCGAGTGCGTCTGGTGAAGCAACCAGTTCCTCGAGCACTGTGCGTCAGGAAACTCTTACTGACGGTGAGGGCAATTTCTCCGTGGGTACCAATGATATGGAAAAGGTTTCTACTGGAGAACAGAGCGAACTAGATAGCTTGAAGGAAATTCTGGATAACGGCGGAACCATTGATGGCTTTGAGGAAGTCGCAACCGAGTTCAATGAGCAAACTCTGACCTACGAGTCGTTTGATGAAGGCGATTACTACTGCTTCACGGGCGAAGGTGAATGGAGGCACGTGACCCGCGAATTGCTGGGCCAGTATATTCCTCACTACAAGAACGGTCAGGCCTGGGGTAACCTGAGGCACTTTGATGTCAAGTTCATGGATGCCTGCGAAGGCGTTTATTTCCGCCGCAACTCCTAGTCACCCGGGATAGGGCATAATCCAACTTGGAATGCTCTATTCTGTGCGACAAAATGTTCAATATTGCCATTTGAACGCGAAAAACGGCTTTTTTACAAAACTGAACCGATATGCACTTGTGATATAGTGCATATTTTTTTTGTAGTGCTCTCTTGAGCCCGGTCAAAAGGCCGTTTTTTTTAATTATTTTAGGCAAAAAAAGGGAATTACGATGAAAATTGCAGTCCAATCCCATTTTATTTTGTTTGTGTCGCTCCTGTTTTTGGCGGGCGTCGGCCAGTCGTTTGCCGCGTGGGACGGCAAGTCCATGGAAAAGCCTGAATCGCAGAAGATTGACGGCAAGGATTTTTACCTTATCGGTAACGAGGCCAACTTGGCGTGGTTCACCGATTCAATTTACCGCGCGGGCGGAACGGCTACGTTGAACGCGAAACTTACCCGGTCGCTGGACATGGGGGGCAAACTCTTTATGCCGATTTCTGCGGGCATGGGGCGCAACCAGTTTGCCGGAACTATTGACGGTGACGGCTTTACCATATCGAACCTCTATATCGATGCGGGCAAGATTGCCGAAATCAAGAATCCTTTCTGCGATGCGTCGGTTGCGAATTGCAACGCCCAGAACGCTGCGTTTATTGCGGTCATGTCGGGTGGCGTGGTCAAGAACCTCAATTTCAATAACCTCTATATTACCGCATCGGCGAGTGCCGGCGAAATTCTCGGTGCCCAGCAGCCGGTTTCTGTCGGCGGCGTTGTCGCCTGGCAGAAAGGCGGCACTATTGAGGGTTGCACCGTTTCGGGCAAGATCCTTACGAGCGGAAATGGTAATGGTGTCGGCGGTATCGTCGGCAACGCCTGGAATGGTACAATCAAGAACAGCCTGAGCTCGGTTTCTATTTATGCCAGCGGAAATCAGACCTATATCGGCGGCATTGTCGGGTTCATTAGGGGTAAAAATGAAAATGATAAGGTGGCTGTTGAATCCTGCGCATACGATGGAACCGCCCTTGTCAATAGTGGAGACGGCAAGTTGGGCGGTATTGTCGGTAATTTCGAGTACGGTGTCTTGAATGTCGGTGCCGCTTACTTTGACAAGGATGTCGCTTCGGAAGGTGTTGGCAAAAAGACGGATTCGCTCGAGGTGGATGGCACGACGATGAGTGAAGAAGAACTGAATGTCGATAAGGTGACGTGTGCGCTGAACGGTGGCGAACTCAAGGATGGTGCTTGCGATAAGGATGGCGTGTGGTCGGTTGGCGAAACCCACATTGTCGTGAACGGCGTGTCGCGTAACGAGAGCGGTGCGCTCATGTTCGAAGTAAAGTTCGACGCGAATGGCGGTGTGTTCCGTGATGGCGACAAGACGAGCAAGCTCTTGAAGGTCGGCGACAAGATTACGGCCACAGAAATTATCCCGCCGACCCGCGGCGATACCGTATTTGCGGGCTGGGCGCTTACAAGCGATGCCACGAAGCCCGATAGTGCGCTGGGTGTTGCCGACAAGGCGAAGACGGTTTATGCCGTGTGGAAGAAGATGTTCAAGGTGACCTTCGATGCGAACGGGAGTGCGTTCCCGGGCGAGGGTGCAGTGAAGTCGATGTCCAAGCTGGTCGCGAAAGGCGAGACAATCAGCGTGGAAGGTATCGGCCTGCCGGAAAGCTACACGGCAGATGAAGTGAAGTACTATTTCAAAGGCTGGGCGTTTGCGGCCGATGCGGAAGCGTCTCTAGCAACGCTCGGAGAGGCGAAGGGTGATACAACGTTGTATGCAGTGTGGACCAAGGCTCCGACCTGGACGGTAACGTTCGATACGCGCGGATTTGGCGTGAGCGTCGCCTACGTGCAGGATGGCGAGAAGGTGGTGCTGCCCGAAGCCCCGAAGGCTGCCGGCTACAAGTTTGTGGGCTGGTTTACCGATTCCTCGTTCGCGGAAGGTACGGAATTCGATACCAGCAAGGTAATTGAAGAAAACGTCGTGGTGTATGCCAAGTGGAAACTGCAGGAATACGATATCGTGTACCTTATGGGCTCGGGCGCGAACAACGAGGTGAACCCGGTTTCGTATAATGTCGAGACTCCGACCATCAAGTTGCGCCCGCCTACCAAGAAGGGTTACAATTTTGACGGCTGGTACTACGATGCCGACTTCGTGAATGCTGCGACCCAGATTACTGAGGGCTCTACGGGCAAGGTGAAGCTGTACGCCTAGTGGGAAGTGAAGACGTTCACGGTTACCTACATGGGTGGCGAATTCGCTCTGGAGATTGTCGAGCCGCAGGTCAAGGTGTTCGGCGATACGGTGAAACTGAAAGAAGCCGTGTTCACGCGTGAGGGCTACCTGCAGGATGGCTGGTCTACCGAAGATGGAGGCAAGGGCGTGTACAGGCTGGGCGTAGACTATGTGGCCGATGCCGACGTGGTGCTTTACCCGCACTGGCGGGTGGACCCGGATGCCATTCCCACTGTTGCGGGTTCGAGTGTTGCCCGCTTCAGTGTGGTGTCGCACGCGCGTTCGCTCGAAATTTCGGGTGTACGTGCCGGCTCCGGCGTAGTCGTGTACGATATGCGTGGGCATGTCGTGGCGAAGGCTACGGCAAGTGCGGGCACGTTCAGCATGGGAACGTTTGTGCCGGGAATGTACCTGGTTCGCGTGGGTAGTGACGTGAAGCGTGTCGCAGTCCGCTAATACATGCCCGTTGTCATCCTCGCGAGCCCCGTCGTCATCCTCGCGAAGGCGAGGATCTATTAGAAATTCTTGCAAAGCCTAAATTTAAAGTACCCTGCAATCTGTAGCGGATGGTTGAAAGTGCCGTCCGCCATTTTCTTTTGCAGTTCTTCGTCGGAAAGTTCGAGAGACTCGATGTCCTCGGTGCTGTCGAAATGCGTTTCGCCGGATTTTACGACCCCGTCGATGAAAACGACATGGAATACGCCGCGGTGCCTGTCCGGATTCACGGGGAATGTCCCGATGAACCTGACTGTGTCATTCTGAGCGGACCCTGGAGCGCATAGCGCGATAGGGGTAGTCGAAGAATCTATGCAGTACCCGCATTCCTCCTGCAGTTCGCGGAGCGCGGCCTGTTCCGGCGTTTCGCCCTTGTCGATGATGCCCGCGGGGAATTCGAGCGCGATTTTTCCGGTGCCGTGGCGGTACTGTTCCGTCATGACCCACTTGCCTTCTGCGGTACGCGCGAGAATCAGCACCCAGTCGGGTTGCCATAGCGTGTAGAAGTCGTCGATGACCTTGCCGTTCGGGAGTTCGCATGTTTCCTTCGCGACCTTGAGCCAGGGGGCGTCTACCAGGTATTCCGTCTTGAGCAGTTTCCAGGGTTTCATATCGTAATGTTTTCCGCCGGGATTATCCTTCCAGTTTGTTCTTCAGGTAGTGCCTTGCGGTCCACGTGAAATATAATATGTCGGCGATTACAAGTGCCACGGCGCAGGTGAAAAATACCTGCTGGTGCATGCCGAAATGCCCCGCCATAGAGCCGCCCGCCAAAATGCCCGCCCCGATACCGATGTCCCAGCCGCTCAGGTACGTGCTGTTCGCCGTGCCGCGCTGGTCGTGGCGGGCGAGGTTCACGCACATCGTCTGGTAGCCGGGGAAAATTAGCCCGAGGCTCGTACCGATGAGGAATGCCGATGCGAAGAAGGTGACGGGCGCATGGCTGAAGGCGAGCAGGAAGTACGCGACGATGTTGAGCGTCATGCCGGTGCCCACCAGGTGAATCAGGTAGCCGCGGTCAATCAGGCGCCCGGTCATAACGCGGTTCAAGATGAGCCCTGCCGCGATGAGCGCATAGAACCAGCCGGAACCTCCGATGCCCAGTTCCTTCGCGTAGAGTGCGATGTAGTTCGTGACGGGCCCGTAGGCGAACCCCACGAAGATAAAGTTCACGAATTGCGGGATGGCGCGGGTGAGGAAGAACCGGTCGAGCGAAAGCGGTGCGTGCGGCTTCTTTTCTTTCGGGGCGACCTTGAGCGTCTGCACGAGAATGAGGCCTATTACGCAGAGCGCGATGGAAATGATAAACACGATGGTGTCACCGAAGGCCTCGTACAGGAACATACCCGTCATCGGGCCGGTCGCGAACGCAAGATTCACGCTAATCCCGAAATAACCGATGCCTTCCCCGCGGCGGCTTGCGGGGAGCGCATCGATGGCCACCGTGTTGCTCGCGGTACTCGAAATCCCGAAGAAGAGACCGTGGGCAAAGCGCACTGCGGCTAGTATCGGCAAAAAGGCCACCGTCTTGTAGCCCAAGAAACATGCGGTAAACGCGAAGAACGTCCAGAAGTAAAGCGGCTTGCGGGAGAGCGTATCCACCAGGAATCCCGCGAAGGGCCTGCAGGCGAGTGCTCCGATGGTGTAGAGCGAGATGATGAACCCTGCGGTTGCGTTGTCGGTCTGGAACTTCTCGATAATGTAGAGCGGCAGAATCGGCAGCAGCTGGTAAAAGCTGAAGAACAGCAGAAAGTTCGCGGCGGCGACCGTCACGAAGTTGCGTGTCCAGAGTGCTGGCTTTTTTTCCTCCACGCTTATTTCCTCTCGAGCATCACGATGGTTTCGAGGTGCGGGGTGCCGGGGAACAGGTCGAGCGGCTGCACTTCGCGCACGCGGTAGCCGTAGCGTTCCCATTCCTTGAGCGATGCGGGAATCTCGTCGGTGCCGCAGAACACGTGTGCCACGCGGATAGGCTTCCTCATCGCGAGCGCGTGAATCACGCCGGGTTCGCAGCCCTTGCGGGGCGGGTCGAGCAGGATTTTTTCGGGCTCGTTCAGTACCGGCTTCGGGAGTCTAGTTTGTACGAACATCTCGTCGATTTTGCCCGCGATAAAGCGGTAGTTTTTCTTCAGGTGCTTTGCGGAAGCCTTCGCGCAGTCGATGGACGGGCCTTCCCATTCCACGCCTAGAACGTCCTTGGCGGCTTCGCCGAGCGCAAAGCTGAACAGGCCGTAACCGCAGTACAGGTCCAGGAAGTGGTCTTCCTTGCCGAGGCTGAGCATGCGGCTCGCCGCCTTGATGAGGTTGTGAATCTGGCTCTCGTTAATTTGGCTGAATCCCGTGACGGGGTAGCGCAGGCTGAAGTGCCCGAGATTCAGGCTGAGTTCGCGCGGGCCGTAGAGCTGCTTGAAGTTGAGCCCTTCGGTGGGGCGCTTCGATTCCAGGTAGTAGTCCGATTCGGTCGTGTCCACGTAGGCGTGCGCCGCGGTCACGTGGAGGGGCGATTCCTTCAGTGCGTCCGAAATCAACTTGAGTTTACGTACGATGCTCGCGTCAATCTTCTTGATGTTGAAAATCACCACGCGGTACTGGTACGTGCCGCGGATGATAATCCAGTTGAGCGCGTAGGCGAGCGGCTTGTACGCGGGCGTAATCAGCTTCTCGAACAGGAAGTCGTAAATCTTGTTGTGTTCCTCGGGTTCGAGCATCGATTCCTGGCGGTCGAACTGCAGGTTGCCCGGCTGCATGTACACACGGCGCTTGCTCGTGGTGCGGTACCCGCGGGGCATGGGGCTCGCGATAACCTTCTGTGGGTTGCCGGCAAGGCGGTTCACGTCCCAGAATTCCTGGATGGCGTCGTTCTTGACCTTCAGCTCGTCCTTGTAGTCGAGCATGGCGAGCGATTCGCCGTGGAGTGAGTCGGCCTCCTTGGTGTAGCCCGGAATCTGGTGTGCGATGGCTTGTTCGAAAAACATAATTGCCTCCATGTCGGCCGTTTTTACAGAGGCAAATTTAGAAATTATTTATATTTAGACGAAAGGAGGACAATCATGATTTTCAATTTACACGTGAAACTCTTGGTTCTTTCTGTCACGTCCCTGTTGGCGCTTTCCGCTTGCGACGACGATGACAGCAACTTCATCACACCGAAGTCAAACGAACACGAGACAGACGTATCCAGTAGCAGTTCCACGAACTCTTCGAGTTCTCATAGTGACAAGACCAGTAGCAGCAGTGTTCTGGATAGTCGTGAAGATGTAGAAATAATGCCTTCGGGAACATACGACTGTTCAAAGTACAAGTGCATTACGACTGAATTCTTAAATCAGGATTTTCTAGAGGCTGGCAAGTATGGCGAGTTTCTGGATAAAAGAGATGGCCAGGTTTACAAGACCATTCAGATTGGTGATCAAGTATGGATGGCTCAGAATCTCAACTTTAATGCTTTGATGAGTTCTTGCTATAATGATTCTACGGAATATTGCGAGAAGTACGGAAGACTGTATACATGGATGTCCGCTATGGATACGGCTCGTGTATTTACGACCAATGCCAAGGGATGCGGTAATGAAAGGCTTTGTGACCCGGCTCTCATTCTTCCGGCACAGGGTGTTTGCCCCGAGGGCTGGCATATACCGTCATCGGAAGAATTGGGCACTTTAATTAAAGCTGTTGGTGGAAATCGTACATCCCGCAATGAACTTCAATCAAAAGAAGGCTGGTGCAGGGGTGGTGGATATTATGAGGGTGAAGACGAATTTGGCTTTTCTGCGGTTGCAACAACCGATTTTAGTGGAAGTTGTGGTGAAGACGGAGGCCATATTACATTTTTTTGGAGCTCTTCTGATGTAGGCTTCGAGAATGCGAAGACCATATACATAGCTTATAATAGAGCGAATCGATCTTCTGATTTGGAACCCAAGAAAAACGCGAACGCTGTTCGGTGTGTTAAGGGATATGCCCAGAAAGATACTTCTTGGAAAGAAAATTCCTATGCTGTAGTGCCTTCTGGAACGTACGACTGTACAAAATACAAATGCGTTACTACGGAATATTTGAATCAGGAGTTTCTCGAGTCGGGTAAGTATGGCGAAGTCCTGGACGAAAGGGATGGCCATGTTTATAAGACGATTCGGATAGGGGAGCAAGTGTGGATGGCTCAGAACCTCAATTATGAGTCAGTTCAAGAGTGGTTTGATCCGGATCCTAATCATAGTTCGGATGTGTCAGATTCCGGATATTGTTACAATGATGTGCAGGACAGTTGCGATGCGATGGGGCGATTGTATTCCTGGGCGCGTGGTCGGTACCTGTGTCCAGTTCGCTGGCGTGTAGCATCTTGGACTGATTGGAAAAAATTACTTGATTTCGTTGGTGATGAAAAGTCCTTGTTTTCGCAGAGCGTGGAAAATGGCACTGATCCCTATGGATTTTCAGCGCGGATTTCTGCAGAAGGAGATGGCGACGGTTATAGCATGAGGAGTGGTTCAACAGCTTTTTGGACGTCTACAAATGATAATGGCCGATATGCTTATCGAATGGATTTGAATGGTGTCGGATTGCATACCGGTGTGGCGGGTATTAAATACCCGGTCCGGTGCATAGAAAATGACCCGGCGGATCCTGATTGATTGCAAAAAATGGCCTTTCACGAGGGAGGCTGAATAGAAAAAGACCCCTCGAACGAGGGGTCCTAGAGCGGCGGACCGGGATCGAACCGGCAACCATTAGCTTGGAAGGCTAAGGCTCTACCATTGAGCTACCGCCGCAACAAGCCCAATTATACAAAAATCGGGCATTTTTTAAAGGGTTTTGTCGAAAGATATTTGAAATTTACATAAAACTTGCTAAATTTTCGCCCACATTAACAATCATACCCAAGGAGTATACTTGTTCCCTAATCCGCGCGATCGCCGCATGCCCAACCGTCCCAGCGATGGGACCCGTACCAACGAAGATATCCATATCTCCCCGATTCGTCTTGTGAAGGAAGATGGCGAGGCCATCATCATCGAGACGAGCAAGGCATTGCAGATGGCAAAGGACGCCGGACTGGACCTGGTGGAAGTGTCTCCGAATGCAAAACCGCCCGTATGCCGCATCATCAACTACGGCAAGTACAAGTTCGAGCAGGTCAAGAAGGCCAAGGCTGCTAAGGCCAAGCAGCACGTGGTGAAGCTGAAAGAAATCAAGATGCACCCGAAGACTGCCGAGAACGACTACCAGTACAGGATCAAGCAGGCGGCCGAGTTCTTGCAGGATGGTATGAAGGTGAAGCTTATCATGCAGTTCCGTGGGCGCGAGATGGCGCACATGGACTACGGCAAGCGCCTGATGGAACGCGCCAAGGAAGACCTGGCACCATTCGGCGATTTGGAAATGGACTCCAGGGTGGAAGGCAACACAATGCTTTCTATCTACGGTCCTAAACGTGGTGCGGGTTCTGCCAAAAAGCAGGACCAGGCACCGAAGCCCGCAACCGAGCCAAAGGCAGCAGGTGAGGCTTAACATTAACCTACGAGGTACAAATGCCTAAAATGAAAACACACAGCGGTGCTAAGAAGCGCTTCCGCGTGACGGGTTCCGGCCACGTCAAGTTCAAGCGCGCTGGTATGCGCCACATTCAAGCCAAGATGACCACTAAGCGTAAGCGCAACCTTCGTAAGGGTGCACTCGTCAAGAAGGTCGATACCTATCACGTCAAGCGTCTGCTTGTAGTAGCATAAGGAGAGTAAGAATGCCACGCGCTAAAACCAGAGTTCCTTCCCGCGAACGCCGCAAAAAAATCCTCAAGGCCGCCAAGGGCTTCTACGGCCGTCGCAAGTCGAACCTTCGCCTTGCCATCGACGCAGTTGCTCACGCCGGTCAGTATGCCTACGCTCACCGCCGCGACAAGAAGGGCACGTTCCGCTCCCTGTGGATCGTCCGCCTCAATGCCGCCGTCCGTGAACACGGCATCAGCTACAGCCAGTTCATTTACAAGCTTTCCAAGGCCAACATCCAGATGAACCGCAAGGTTCTCGCGGACATGGCCGTCGCCGATCCGGAAGCATTTGCCAAGGTCGTCGAAGTCGTGAAGGCTGCCTAATTAGCTGACTTAGCGAAAACGCGAGAAATTGCGCTCCGCCTGTAACAGGGCGGGGCGCTTTTTTGTTTGTCGCCTGTTTGGAAATGCGCAACGTCTTGATTCAGTTGCTGTATATCGCTTGTTAGAAAATGCGCGGAGGCGCAAACCGTCTTAAAAGAAGTCGACGTCCAGTTCGGTCTTCTTGCGGCCGGCGGGCTCGATGACCGCGGCGGAGAACTTTGCAGCACCGAACAGGCGGTTCACCGTAACGACGACTTCATCTTCGGTCATGGACTTGATGATTTTCTCGGAGTGTTCCATCGTGTGGAATTCCCCGAGGTGCAGCATCTGTTCCGCCATGCGGACAACGCGCTTCTCGGGACTGTCTGCCCCGAGGTACATCCCGCCCAAAATGTTCGTCTTGGTACGCTCGAACTCACCCTTGTTGAACCCGCGCTTCAGAAAGTTGCGGGTCTCGTTCAGCGAGAGCTCGAGGGCTGTCTTCAGCTGGTGCGGCTCGGTCGCAAGCGATACGCCCCAGTCGGTGCAGTCGCAGTAGATATCTGCGGTAGAATACACGGAGTAGGCGAGTCCCTTGTCTTCGCGAATCTTCTGGAACAGGCGGCTTGCCATGCCAGCGCCCATCGCGACGTTGAAAAGCGAGAGGGCGCAACGCCCGCGCTCGTCCATCAGGTTGCGGTCAAAACTCAAGCCCCAGAAGAGGTTCGACTGCGCGATGTCCTGCTTCTGCACGACCTTCACGCTGTTGTGCGCCCTGTAGGTGTCTGCGGGCAACACACCGGAGCATTTTTTCTGCGCAAACTTTTCCGCACAAAGTTGCACGAGTTCCTCGTGGTCGACCTTGCCCGAAGCGCAAACGAGGAGCGGGATTTCGTTTATCACCTGCTCCCTGTATTTGAGCATCTGCCTGTGCGTGAGCGCCTTCACCTGCTTGACGGTGCCCGTGATGGAATGTGCGATGCCGCAACCCTTGAAGTGGATTGCGTTGAACACGTCGCCCACGATTTCTTCGGGAATGTCGTCGTAGCTGTGAATTTCCTCGATGATGACGCGGCGTTCCTTTTCCATCTCCTTCTTGTCCATGCGCGGGTGCATGAGCATGTCGGCAATCACGTCGACGGCGAGCGGAAGGTGGCTACGTTCAATCTGCGCGTAGAATCCGGTCTCTTGCCTTGTGGTGTAGGCCTCCAGGTTTCCGCCCTTGTCTTCGATGGAGCGTGCAATCTCGAGAGCCGTGCGGTTCTCGGTTCCCTTGAAAACGAGGTGCTCGTAAAAATGACTTAGGCCAAATTCGTCTTTTGCTTCGTGTCGCGATCCGCGCGGGATCCACACCCCCATCGCGACGGAATAGGCGTGCGGCATGTAGTCGGTCAGAATGGTGATGCCGTTATCGAGAACTGTTTTCTTAACTGCCTGTTTCATTTTGCGAGACTAATATAATTCTTTTTCGAAAAACTTATACACGTCCGAATCGCCTTGTCTTGCGGAAAGGCCTGTCGCCGAAGCTGCGCTCGTCGTGATCCTTGCGGAACGGGCGGTCTTCGAATTTGCCCGGCTTGCGGTCGGCGAACATCTTTTCGCGGCGTGCCTTGCGGTTCTCGAACGGACGGTCTTCGCCGAATTTTTTTCCGTGGTGATCGCCCCGGCCAAAGTCGTGACCACCGCGATGGAACCCGCGGCGGCTTTCCCTGCTTTCGCGCGGGCCTGCGGGCGGCTCGTCGGTCATGAGGCGGAACTTGGAATCGTTTCCGCGGATTGTCATTCCAGACAAGATATCAAGAACTTCCTGCGGGAGCGTCTCGGGCAGTTCGACGGTACTGAACCTGTCGAAGAGCTTGATGCGCCCGATGTTGCTGCTGCTGATGTTGCCTTCGCCGGCGATGGCGCCCACAATATCCTTCGGGGTCACGCGGTCCATGCGGCCCACGCCCATGTAGTAGCGCAGGAACCCTTCTTCCACGCCGTTGCTGCCTTCCTTGCGTTCCTTACGCAGGCGGCTCTTTTCTTCGTTCGTAAAGTCGCCGGCGGATTTATCGGAATCTCGCCCGAGGAAATCCCTCCCGCCACGGTTCTTTTCGCGCGGGGCGTCAAGCGGCTTGAGTTCCGGGAACAGCGGCTGCTTCTTCTGCCAGATTTTGATGACGGCGGCGGCGATGTCGATGGCGGTCAGAGGTTCGGCGCCTTCAGTAGCGGTTGTTGAACTTTCCGCGACCATGCTTTCCACGAGTTCCTTGAACTTCTCGAGTTCGCCGGTGTCGATGACGCTCCTGATCTTTTCCTTGAAGGCGGCGACGCGCTTTGCACTGATGACTTCGGCGGTCGGTAAATCCATCACTTCGATGGGCTGGCGGGTGGCCTTCTCGATGGTCTTGAGCATGCGCTTTTCGCGCGGGGTGATAAAGAGGATTGCGTTCCCGCTTCGCCCGGCGCGGCCGGTACGGCCAATGCGGTGCACGTAAGATTCCGTGTCGTAGGGAATGTCGTAGTTTACCACCAGCGAGATGCGGTCCACGTCGATGCCACGGGCGGCCACGTCGGTGGCGACGACGATATCGAGCTTGCCCATCTTGAGGCGGTTGATGGTGCGCTCGCGCATGGACTGCGCCAGGTCGCCGTTGAGCGGGGCCACGTTGAACCCGCGGCTTTCGAGCTTCTCGGCGACTTCAGTGGTGTTCTGCTTGGTGCGCACAAAGATCAGCACACCGTCAAAGTCTTCGCCTTCGAGCACGCGGGCGAGCGCCTCGATCTTGTGCTCGTTCTTC
Organism: Fibrobacter sp. UWR3; assembly: GCF_900143055.1. Taxonomy (NCBI): domain Bacteria; kingdom Pseudomonadati; phylum Fibrobacterota; class Fibrobacteria; order Fibrobacterales; family Fibrobacteraceae; genus Fibrobacter; species Fibrobacter sp. UWR3. The sequence continues at coordinate 86,144 of NZ_FRCW01000011.1, forward strand.
ACCAGCAGGTAACGCTGGCGGATGTTCTCGACGGTCGTCGTCTTGCCTTCGATGCGGGCCTCTTCGTATTCGCCCAAATGCTGGTCGATAATTTTCTTCACGTCGGCAGGCATCGTGGCGCTAAAGAGCGCGCGCTGTGCGTCGGCCGGGATTTCCTTCAGGATGGTTTCCACATCTTCCATAAATCCCATGTCAAGCATTTCGTCGGCCTCGTCGAGCACGATGGCCTTCACGCTTGAAAGCACGATGGAACCGCGTTTGATATGGTCGATGAGTCGGCCCGGTGTTGCGACCACGATGTTCGCCTGGCGCTTGAGGGCGCGCAACTGCACTGCGATATCCTGCCCGCCGTAGACGGGAACCACGTGTACCTTCGGCATCTTCACCGCGTACTGCTGGATGGCTTCCGCCACCTGGATGGCAAGTTCGCGCGTCGGCGTCAGCACGAGCATGGATGTCTCGTGCCCGTTGAAGTTGAGCCTGGAAAGCAGCGGGAGCGAGAACGCGGCCGTCTTGCCGGTGCCGGTCTGAGCCGTACCGAGCAGGTTTGCACCCTGCAACAGTGCGGGAATCGCCTTCGCCTGGATGGGGGAGGGCGTCTCGTAGTTCATCGCCTTGATGGCTTCGAGAACTTCGTCCGCGAGTCCTAGATCTTCGAAGGTTACGAGTGCTTCGTCGGCGGGGTTGTCATCGTCGGAAGATTGTTCGATATCCGTGTTGTCTTCCTCGGCAGTAGCGTTGTCATGTCCGGCTTGACCGGACATCTCCTTTTCAACAGTCTGATCCGCGCAGTCCTTCTTCGACACGGCGTATTCTTCGTCCGATGCCGATGAAGTTGCCGAACAGTCTTCGTCAAGTTCCTGTTCGACTTCGCCTTCCTCGATTTCGACTTTCGTGCCGACATCGATGGCGGATTTGGGACCCTTCTTCAGCACGTCGCCTTCTTCGTCGACTACGACTCCGTTCGGGTTCAGTGCGAGGAATGCTGCCTCGTCGGCTTCGTCTTCGTCCGCACCGCCAGCAAGAGCGCTTAGGAAAGCGTCCGCTTCACGTGCTATTTTGGAATTCGGGTTAATATCTTCTTCGGGAATACGTTCTTCGGTATTCTTAGTCATGATGCGCCTTCAGGACCCGTAAACTTCATCTGCGGCCCATGCCGCACTATCGATTGGTTCTTGTGCCGGTTACCCGGCTGAACCTTGAAAAGCCCCGAAGCGCACTCGCGCTCATAAACCTGAAGTCTGTTGGATCCTTTTATGGATTCGGGGCCAAATGTAGAAATAAGGCTGGTTGTTTCAAAGGGTAGACAAAAGATTAAAACTTTACTACATTATGCGAACCTTGGAGAGATGCCAGAGTGGTCGATTGGGCCGGTCTCGAAATCCGGAGACTGTCACAGGTCCGAGGGTTCGAATCCCTCTCTCTCCTTGAAACGAAAACGAGGCTGAAAAGCCTCGTTTTTGTTTCAATAGGCAAGGAAGGGTATGAGAACCCTCGCAGAGGGTTCGATTGACTGCGGGTGAGCGAAGCGAACCAGACGCAGTCAAGGATTACGGCCATGGGCCGTAACCCGTAGGGCAACAAACGAATGTAATGAGTTTGTTGTCCTATCCCTCTCTCTCCTGAAAGGAGGGGAGGGAGAGACGACTAACGAAGTGACGTCGATGTCCTATCCCTCTCTCGAAGAGAGTGCGTACTAGAATGCCTGGTATATCTGGAATATCGCGAGAATCTTCCCGATAATCGCCGGAATGCCCGGACACAGGAAGCACAGGATTACGCGGGTCACGCGGTTCTTCCACCAGCGCTTCACCTGCCAGATGTCGTCGGAGAGCGTCTCCATCTCGGACACGCGCGGCGGCCTCATGTACACTTGCGTAAGCGCGGTAAAGAACCCGACGCCGATAAGCGGCGTGAGCCCCGTGAACGGTGCGGCGACCAGCGCCACCAGGATGGTGAGCGGGTGCCCGCCCGCGATAATCGTGCCGAGCATGGCGCCGCCGCCCGTAAGCATCGCCCACTGCAGGCTCAGTTCGCCCGCCTTCTCGACGCCCGCCTTGTACCCCACGAAAATGATGCTTGCGACAATCGCGAGCGGGATGGCCCACCCGATAATCTTCCAGATGGGAGCGCCCTTCGGGATAACGCTGATGGATTCCTCGCTCGGGAGTTCTTTGTCGCCTTCAATGATGCCCGCGATTCCCTTCATGTGGCCCGCACCCACGACCGCGACGACCTTCTGGCCCGGAGCGTTCTTGATTTTGCTCGCGAGGAACTGGTCGCGCTCGTCGATAAGCACCTGCTTCACTTCGGGGAAACTCTTGCCGAATTCCTGCATCATGGAGTTGAGGGCGTCCTGCTCCTTGATTTTCGCGAGTTCCTCCTCGCTGATTTCCGTCTTGTCGAAGATGCTTGCGAATAGCCCGCCCAGCAAACTGAACTTGCGGTACCAGGGCGTGCAGGCCCATGTGCGGCGGAGCGTAATCTTGATGTCGCGGTCGGCGAGAACCACGGGGATTTCCTTTTCGCTTGCGAGGTCGACCGCCTCCTTGAGTTCGGACCCGGGCTTCACCCCGGTCTGTTCGCCCATCCTCTTCTGGTAAGACCCGAGCACGAGGTTCGCGATGAGGGTCGCGAGCTGCTTCTTCTTGATGACTTCCTTCAGGTCGGTCTTTTTCCAGCGTTCGGGGTCCTGGATGGATTTGGCGCGCCCTTCGTCGAGCTCGACGCAGATGGTGTCGGGTTTTTCGTTCTCGATGGTCTCGCGCACAAGTTCCTTCGATACTTTCGAGATGTGGGCCGTGCCAATAAGGACTATTTCGCGGTCATCGGAGGTCTTGATGCGGTAAATATCTGCGTTTTCACTCATATTGGGCCAGAAAATAGCAAATCTGACCTGTTTTTAGTGATTGTAAGTGCTTTTATAGCACGAAGTTATGAATTTTTTGTCTTTTTTGGATATTTTGCCGAAAAAATTGTTATATATTATGTGTGGGATAATTTTTTTACGGAGGTTTCTCCCTATGAAAAAGATATTGCTGGGTTTAGTACTTACCGCTTTCGCTTTGATCGGCTGCGCTGGCACGTCGAACGATCCGGAGGCACTCGACAAAGCCCTTGTTGGCTTTACTTCCTGTGTGCAGGGTTCCCGTTGGCAGGAAGCACTTGATTACGTGACGCCTGACGAGGCTAATCAGATTAGCCCTGACGGCTACGAATTCAAGCCCGAGTACCAGACCGCAGCTCGCCGTTTGCCGCTTTCTACCCTCCGTAAGGCAGGCTTGTCCGTAGATGGCAGGGGCCGCCTCGTGGGTATCAAGGCCGCCATGGACGAAGCCAATGAACGCTACGTCGTTTCCGAGGAACAGGCCAAGGTCGGCACGAACCTCGAAGAGATGGAACAGAAGCGCATCCAGCGCCGTCTTGAGGAAGGCCAGAAGATTCTGCAGGAAGAAGAACAGGAAGCCGAGCAGGAACAGCAGGTTGAAGTGTTCACCAACAAGCTGACCGACGAAGAAAAGCGCAAGTACGGCAGTACCCGCGACCTCCAGGCTCCGGAAGAGTTCCACGACGAGAACACCGAGGAAGCCGAAGAGCAGATCTTCAACGGCGACTACGAATCTGACTGATAGGTTGTCTGTAATCTTTTGTTCCCCGGCTCCGGTCGGGGTATTTTTTTAGGTAAGCATGGCTTTATTCTTTAGAAAGATTTTCCTGGTGGCGCTCTTGCCCCTGCTCCTTGCCGCTTGTGGCGGGGACTGGACCGCGGGTTCGCCGGATGCGGACGGGGCCCTGTTCAACAGGTCTTTCCGCTATTACTACGTGATGGACTGCCGCTACGACAGTTTCGGGCTGTACGACTGCAGTTACGAGGAGCCGGTGAGCCCCGCCTACACGGCCTCGCTCCGGATTGATTCCGACGGGTTCGCCTCGCTCAACCTGGACGGACGCAACAACTTCTACTACACGGAAAGGCAGTACGGCTCGGGCCACGACGACGACGGCTCGTACTACTACTTTTACGAGGACGACTACGAACTTTCGCTGTACAAGAACGGTTCGCAGCTGATTTTCTGGGATACGCGCGAAAATACGGCCACGGTCTACCTCTACGATCTTGAGTACTAGGGCAAAAATTTCTATAATTGCCCCCACTCATGAGTAGTTCTGAAAATTTTGTCATCGCCCTCGACGGCGGCTCGGGTACCGGGAAGAGCACCACGGCCAAGATTGTGGCCAAGACCCTCGGTATTACCTACCTGGATACGGGAGCCATGTACCGCGCGGTGACGCTTGCCGCCCTCGACAAGGGACTGCCGGCCGAGGAAGGCCCCGCGATGGACGAACTGCTCTCTAACCTCACCCTCGGGTTCGACTCCGAAAACCATATCCTCATCAACGGCGTTTGCCGCGAAAGCGAAATCCGCGGGATGAAGGTCTCGAGCAACGTGAGCATCTACTGCGCCCTCCCGTCTGTCCGCGCCGCGATGACCAAGCAGCAGCGCGAAATCGGCAAGAAGCAGAGCTGCATCCTGGATGGCCGCGACATCGGCACGGTAGTCTTCCCCGACGCGAAGTACAAGTTCTTCATGGTGACGGACGTGAAGGTCCGCGCCGAACGCCGCTACAAGGAACTCCTTGAAAAAGGCGAGAAGGTAACTCTTGAGGAGGTTCTCCAGAATCTGGTCGAACGCGACCGCCTGGATTCTTCCCGCGCGAACGCCCCGTTAAAGAAGGCGGACGACGCAATCGAAATTGACACTACACACATCTCAATCCAACAACAGGTTCAAAAGATTCTCGACTACGTAGGTGTAGTGGCGTAGTCCCGAGTCCTTTGATCCACAACCCCAATTAACAATATGTCTCAAAATCTCAAATTCGGAACTCAGGAAGATCTCGCCGAAATCCTCGCCGCTCAGGGCGAATGCAGCCAGGACTTCCGCAAGGCTAACGCCGATATCTATGCCGGCATGGGCTGCCTCGAACAGGGCAAGCTCGTCATGGGCAAGATCAGCCAGGTCAACGACCAGGAAGTGCTCATCGACGTGAACTACAAGTCCGAAGGTGTCATTGATCGTGCTGAATTCAAGGACACGGACTCCCTCGAAATCGGTTCCGAAATCGAAGTGTTTGTCGAGAAACTCGAAGATGAAGACGGCCGTCTCATCCTTTCGAAGCAGAAGGCCGACTTCGTGCGCGTGTGGGATCGCATCCACGCGGCATTCGAAAACAACGAAGTCGTGCGCGGTACGCTCACCAAGCGTATCAAGGGCGGTGTGGTTGTCGACCTGTTCGGCATCGACGCCTTCCTCCCGGGTTCCCAGATCGACCTCCGTCAGATCCCGGACATCAACGCTCTCATCGGCCAGGAATTCGACCTCAAGGTTATCAAGGTCAACAAGGCCCGTCGCAACATCGTCGTGTCCCGCCGCGTGGTTCTCGAAGAAGAACGCAACAAGCAGCGTGGCGACGTGCTCGAAACCCTCGAAAAGGGTCAGGTCCGCAAGGGTATCGTCAAGAACATCACCGACTTCGGTGCATTCATCGACCTTGGCGGCGTAGATGGCCTCCTCCACATCACCGACATGAGCTACAAGCGCATCAACCACCCGTCCGAAATGCTCCAGCTCGGTCAGGAAGTCGAAGTCATGGTTCTCGACTTCAACGACAAGAAGGAACGCATCTCTCTCGGCATGAAGCAGCTTAAGCCGCATCCGTGGAAGGATATCGCCGAACGTTATCCGGAAGGCGCTATCGTTAAGGGTAAGGTTGTTTCCATCACTGATTACGGTGCATTCGTCGAACTGGATTCTGGCGTCGAAGGTCTCATCCACGTTTCCGAAATGTCCTGGACGCAGCACGGCAAGCACCCCTCCAAGATCCTCTCCGTGGGTCAGGAAGTGGAAGCCGTTGTGCTCAAGGTTGAAGAAGAAGCCGAACGCATTTCTCTCGGCATGAAGCAGCTCGAAAGCGATCCGTGGGATTCCATCGAGACCGAACTTCCTCCGGGTGCACGCGTGGTTGGCGAAATCCGCAACATCGCTTCCTTCGGCGCGTTCGTCGAAATCAAGGAAGGTGTGGATGGCCTCATTCACGTGTCCGACATGTCCTGGACCAAGAAGATCACTCACCCGAACGAAATGGTCAAGAAGGGCGACAAGGTCGAATGCGTCGTGCTCGCTGTCGATAAGGAAAAGCGCCGCATTTCTCTGTCCATGAAGCACCTCACCGAAGACCCGTGGGATTCTATCGAAACCACGTTCCCGGTGGATTCCGAAGTGAAGGGCAAGATTGTCCGTATGCTCGACCGCGGCGTCGTGGTTGAACTCAACGACGGTATCGAAGGCTTCATCCCGGTCTCCAAGCTCACCGCTGAATACATCAAGGTTCCGGCCGATGCATTCAAGGTTGGCGACGAAGTCCCGGCTGTCGTGACCGAGATCGACCAGAACAACCGCAAGATCTACCTCTCCGTGGTGGATTACTTCAAGAACCGCGAATCCGCAGAACTCAAGGCTTGGATGGATTCCCACAAGCCGGGTGAATCGGGTACGACGATTGGCGAAGCTGCCGCCCCGAAGAAGAAGGCTACCAAGAAGAAGGCAGAAAAGCCGGCCGAAGACGCCGCTCCTGCTGAAGAAGCCAAGTAAGATCTCTTACTAGTTTAGAAAGTCCCGCGGGCATTAGCCTGCGGGATTTTCGTTTTTTGGGTAGCGCGAGGGGTGGATTCGCTGGTGCCTTGATTTTACCATATTTTGTTTAATTTATACGAAATTATGCAGACCAAATTGCGACAAACGCCCCCTCTGGTCTGCTTTTTCGGCAAAAAGCGAGTTCGTGCGGGCCGGGCGCGCCATCGGGAAGGGTGAAACCGCCCTAGTTTTTCTATCTTGCACTATATGAATCTTGCCGGAAAGAAAATCCTTCTGGGTGTCTCGGGCGGTATCGCGGTCTACAAGAGTTGCGAACTTTTGCGCCTGTTGCAGAAGAAGGGCGCCGAGGTGCGCGTGTGCATGACGGAGGCCGCGACGGAGTTCGTGGCGCCGCTTACGTTCGCAAGCCTCAGCAAGTGCCCCGTGTACCTGAAGAACGGTGCCGTGGAGGCGCGGCCTTTCCAGCATATTGATTTCCCGCGGTGGGCGGACCTCTACCTGGTGGTGCCCGCAACCGCGAACGTTATCGGGAAATTCGCCTGCGGTATCGCCGACGACTCGGTAAGCCTCTGCTTTATGAGCTGCACGTGCCCGCGCGTCGTTGCGCCCGCGATGAATGTGGCGATGTACAACAGCCCCGCGGTAAAACGCAACCTCGAGGTGCTGCGCGGGTTTGAAAACACGACCGTGCTTGAATCTCCCGCGGGTGAACTTGCCTGCGGCGAGGTGGGGCAGGGAAGGCTTATGGAACCGGCGGAGATTGTGAAGTGGCTGGATGGTTCGACAAGCTCACCAACCTTACCAAGGTCCCTGAGCCTGTCGAAGGGCAAAGCCCCCGAACCTCCCGCGTTCCCTGTCGCGCAGGATATCGACCCGACTCTGGATGCAACACTCCCCGGTCATGGCAAGAAGGTGCTCTTGACCGCGGGCCGCACAGAGGAGGCGATTGACCCGGTGCGCTACATCAGCAACCGCAGCAGCGGGAAGACTGCAGTGGCGCTTGCTTCCGTGTTCTACGCGAACGGTTTCCAGGTCGAAGTCGTCGCGGGCCCGATGGAGGCGGCGTTCCCGGGCGGAGTCCTGGTGACCCGCGTTAGAAGCGCCCGGGAGATGCACGACGCCGTGATGGAAAGGTTCGACCAGGCCGACGCCGTCGTGCATTGCGCGGCGGTAGCGGACTACCGCCCCGCCCACGCCGCCGATGCGAAAATCAAGGATAGCCGGAGCCAGCTTACCATAGAACTCGTGCCGAACCCGAATATTTTACGGGACTGCACCGCCGCCCGCGCATCTCGCAACCAGAATTCATCTTGCGACCAAAGCGCATCTCGCAACCAGAATGCCGGCGCATCCCATACCGGCAAAGAAGCGCCCTGCAATAAACAACAGGTCATCGTGGGGTTTGCGCTCGAGACTGACCACTTTGAACAGCATGCCGCCGAAAAGCTCGCGAAGAGCGGCGCCGACGCCCTCCTGTTGAACGCCCCGGTCGCAAGCGATTCCGGATTCGGGCACGATTGCGTGCGCTACACGCTGGTGCGCCCCGGCATGGATGTGCCCGAAATGAAGATGGGCGGTAAGGTCGACCTGGCCCAGGAAATTGTCGCATTTGTTATTGATAAACTAAGAGTATCGCGGTGAGGGAACATGCCGGAAGTATTTGACTTTGCTGAACTTCGCAAGTATCTCCGTGGGCAGATTGACATGGGGGATTCCGAGGTGTTCCTCGATGAACCGTGGACCCTCGTGAAGCGGGCCGCCCCGGCACCGTCCAGGCCGGCAATAAACACCGCGCCTTCCGTGCCCGCGAGAAACGTGGCGCCCTCCGTGCCCGCATCTGCGCAGTTCTCTCCCGTGACAAACAATCCCGCGGCAAACGTTTCTTTTGCTGCGACAAGCGCGCCTTCCGCGATAAACACGTCTGCGACAAGCGCGCCTTCCGCAAGTGCTTCGCTTGCAGGCGAATCTCCCGCCGCTTCGCTGTTCGCCCCGACGGGCGGCCTTGCGGCTCCGGCCGCCCGCCCGGTAGTCAAGAAGACAACCTCCGCGTTCGAATCTGCGGAATCGCTCGACGCCTTCTATGCGGCCATCAAGTCCGACGTGGTCTACGCGAATGTCGGCGACCTCGCGCTCTACGAGGGCCCCGCGAACCCGAAGGTCCTGCTCCTGCTGCCCGCTCCTCCGGCCCAAGGCGGCCCGTTCTTTGCTACCCCCGCGGGCGAGATGCTCGTGCGTCTCTTCGGTAGCCTCTCCATCCCGGCAGAATCGATCGGGGTCACGTTCTTCTACAAGGGCAGAACCGCGCGTAACATTCCCGCCCTGCTCGAGGCGACTCTCAAGAAGATGCTCGCGAAGGAACTCTCGTTCATCGCCCCCTCGGTCATGGTCACGTTCGGGGAACCGCTCTTTCACCAGGTATTTGGCAAGGGGAAGAATTTCGAGGAGCACGCCGGTACCGATATGGAATTTTCGGGCGTCAAGACGTGCTCGCTGGTCGATGCCTACGCCATGTCGCAGGATAAGCAGCTCAAGTGGGTTACCTGGAAGGTCCATATCCCGAAGAGCAGTTACTTCAAGGCGTAGCCCGCATACCGCAAGCCCGATAAAAATTATATTTCCTGTTGATTGTTATGCCAGAATTTGCAAAGGAAAATAATACTTACGAAGGTCGCCAGGTCCCGATGGATACCGATGCCGAGCGTTACTTGCTTGGTGGCATTCTCCGCGACCCGAATACGATTTCGCCCGCCATCGAGATGATTGCGGAAGACGACTTCTTTTACCTGGAACGCCACCAGTTGATTTGGCGTGCCATGAAGAACCTTTATAGTCGCGGTACGGCTATCGACATGCTCACGCTCCCGGCCGAACTCGAATCGATGGGCAAGCTCCGCGAGGCGGGTAACCGCGAATACATTTTTGACCTGATGGAAAGCGTCGCTTCTGCGGCGAACGTGGAGTGGAACCTCGAGCACCTGCGCAACAAGCACGTGCTCCGCAAGCTTATCAAGATGTCGTCCGAAACCATAAAGCAGGCGATGGATGCGACATCGTCGCCGGACGAGGTCCTGCAATCTGCCGAACGTTCCGTGTTTGCGATTGCCGAAAAGCAGGTGAAGAACACGCTCCGCCCCATCGAGAAGTTCATGAGCCCGCTCCTGGAGCGCCTCACTACCCGTAGGGACGGCATGACCGGCGTGCCCACGGGCCTCAAGGACCTGGATGAACTCACGAACGGCCTGCAGAATTCGGACCTGATTATCCTGGCGGCGCGCCCCGGTGTGGGCAAGACGTCGTTCGCGCTCACGATTGCCGCGAACGCCGCCATCGATTACGGCAAGCACGTGGCGTTCTTCAGCCTCGAAATGGATGGCGTGCAGCTGGCCCAGCGCTTGCTGTGTTCCCGTTCCGGCGTCGACCAGAGTAAGCTCCGCAACAACAAGTTGAACTCGGACGAGATGAACCAGCTGGTGGCACACGTGGGGCCGATCAACCAGGCTCCGCTGTTCGTGGACGACAACGCCGACCTCGGCATCATGGAACTCATGAGCAAGGCCCGAGACCTCAAGCGCAAGGGCGAACTCGATATGCTGATTATCGACTACCTGCAGCTGATGAAGACGGGCAACGAGGAAAACCGTGCTGTGGCTATCGGTGCGATTTCGCGCGGCCTCAAGATTTTGGCGAAGGAACTGCAGATTCCGGTCATCGCGCTTGCCCAGCTCAGCCGTAAGGTCGAAGAGAAGGGCCGCGACAGGCCCCAGCTCAGTGACCTTCGCGAATCGGGCTCTATCGAACAGGATGCCGATATGGTGTGGTTCGTGGAACGCCCCTACGTGCGCACCCACAAGGAAGAAGAAAAGAACAAGGCGGAACTCATCGTGGCGAAGCACCGTAACGGTTCGGTGAGGGATATCCCGCTCACGTTCATTCCCGAATGCACTACGTTCAAGGACGGCTTCGACGATTCCGGGATGGTTGGCGGAGAGGAACAGGATTACAGCTACGGCGACGACGCCTCGTTCTCGGGCCCCTCTGACTTTGGAGGGTATTAGCGATGCCCTTGCTGCTCAGGCCCATTGCGTGGATAGGTCGCGTCATCGTGGACGGCATCTCGAGCATTGGCGAGGTGCTGTGCATATTGCTGTTGACGCTCAAGCAGATGCCTCACGTGTTCAAGAACCCCGACCTTGTCGTGAAGCAGATGGTTTCCATCGGCGTGTCTAGCCTTCCGCTTTTGTTTGTGACGTCCATCTTTACCGGCATGGTGGCGACCGTTTGCGCCGAGTTCGAGTTCCAGAACCTGGTGGCCGACAAGTTTGTGGGTACTGCCGCCTGCAAGATGGTGCTTATCGAACTTGGACCCCTGCTAACTGCTATCGTGCTTTCGGGCCGCGTGGGCAGTGCCGTTGCCGCGGAACTTGGCAGCATGAAGGAGAAGGAGGAACTCGCGGCCTACACGGTGCTCGGTCTTGAGCCCTACCGCTACCTCGCCCTCCCGCGCTTTGTCGCCTTCATGACGATGATTCCTTGCCTTACCGCGATTTCGAATGCTCTCGCGCTTATCGGTGGCTGGATCGTGTGCGTGCTTGGCCTAGATATTACTACGTACACTTACACTACCGGCATGCAGTACCTGTTCGATTCCATGGACCTCTGGTCGGGCATGATAAAGTCGCTCGTGTTCGGCGTGATTATTTTTGTGCTGGGCTACTACCACGGGATTAACGCCCAGGCCGGCGCCCGCGGTGTGGGGCTTGCGACCATGAACGTCGTGGTCTCGAGCTGCCTCATGATTCTGATTTCTGACTTCATTCTCGATGCCATCATGTTCTTCTAGTTTTGCAGGTGATATATGCCAAACGTAAAGATTGACCCGAACGACATTGCCATCAGGCTCAAGGGACTCAAGAAATCCTTCGGCCCGCAGACCGTTCTCGAGGACGTGAACCTCGATATCCGGCGCGGCGAGACGATGGTCATCATCGGAAAGTCCGGTGGTGGAAAGTCGGTTATTCTTAAGCACATGATTGGCCTCTTGCAGCCCGATGGAGGCGAGGTGTCCGTCGACGGTGTGACCATCAGTACCCCGAAGTTCTTCGACACGCATACGATTCGCCGCAAGATGGGCATGCTCTTCCAGATGGGCGCGCTCTTCGATTCCATGAACACCGGCGAGAACATTGCGTTCGCGTTGCGCGAGCACCATCCGGAACTTTCCGAGAAGCAAATCCAGGACGTGGTGACCGAGAAGCTCCAGATGATCAACCTCGTGCCCGAGTTCCGCACCAAGATGCCGAGTGAACTTTCGGGCGGTATGCGCAAGCGCGTGGCGCTTGCCCGCGCGATTGCCTTGAACCCGGAAATTCTCCTGTACGACGAACCGACGACCGGCCTTGACCCCATCACGAGCGACGTGATTAACGACCTCATCCTCGACATGCAGAGCAAGCTCGGCGTGACCTCGGTGGTGGTGACCCACGACATGGTGAGCGCCTTCAAGGTGGCCGACCGCATCGCGATGCTCCTGAACGGGCGCATTATCGAGGTGGGAACGGTGGACGAAATCAAGAACACGAGCAACCCCTATGTGCACCAGTTTATTACCGGCCAGCGCAAGATTTCGGTGGACGAGGAGCAGTAGTGCGTGTTTTTGGGGCAAAAATGGGCTTTTTTGCGTGTTTTCGTTCACAAAAAAAGGATTTCCGTTACCCCTTTTGCAAATAATAATGTAATTTTCTAGGTAGAAAAAGAGGTTTTTTATGAAGAAGAAACTTTTGATAAGTTTATCGTCGTTCGGCTTGGTGGCCGGATTTTGGGCCTGCGGTGATGGTACCGTGGAACCCCTGAACGAAGAAACTGACGGATATGTCAGGGCAATGCTCGAAACGCAGTCTATCGACTTCGCTAGCCAGGTTGCCGATGCCAAGAAGAACTGTGCCGCGGATGTCATTTGCGAAAACGAGATGGCGAAGGCGCAGGGTTCGGCAATCCTGATTGAGTCGTCTTCCGCCCCGACCCCCGAATCTTCGGACGGAATTCCTCAGCCGGTATCTTCGTCTTCCTCTAGGGATTTTTTCAATAACTTCTCCTCAAGGGGCCCCATCGGCCAGCAGAGCTCGTCGTCCGTTGCTCCGGTCGTAGTCGAGTCTTCGTCGTCGGAAGTGGTTGTGCCGGCAGGCCAGTTTGGTACCTGTTTTGCAGGGTCTTCTAATGCGCCAAAGACCTCTGCGGAATTGGGCGAGACGGTTACCTGGACGTTTAAACCTAATACGGCTGTAATTAAGACTAATGAACTTTTGGCGATTACGATAAAATGGAGCTTCCCGAATGGAACGCCTGATTCGTATGCAGGTACACAAGCGAAGACCACAGGTCAGACTTCGTATTCTGTTTCGGGCACAAAGACGGCTGTTGCTTCTGTAACGGCTGGTGGAGCTACGCAGGATGTCACTTGCTCTCCGTTGAAGGTGAACGGTCAGAAGATTGAAGGTTGCAAGTGCATGCCGACGAACATAGAGCCTGATGTGTCTAAGGGAGAGTCTGCTACGTGGACTGCTAGCGGTTGTACGTCCAAGGCGAATATTACCGGCTACACGTGGAAAGGCGCTACTGCCGATGCCACGGGTCTGGTTGCTACTGCCCCGGTGACTGCGAAGGGTGATGAAGTGAAGGGCGTGTCTTTCACGGTCGAAAACGATGACAGCACTGCGGTGACAATCCAGTGTGACGATGCCAAGGCTATTGACGCAACGAAGCCGGATTTCCTAATTGAAGCCGCTAATACAGGAATAGAAGTCCCTGCTGGTGAAGCATCTATAACGATTGCGATTAGTTATGCAAATTTCAACTGCCAGCCTACAGGAAGTATGGTTGGTGGAACGATTAAATGCGGCAGTAACGTTGTAACGATTGGCGCTGCAAATGAATGGTATATAAACACACCATGTTCGGAACCCGTTGTTACAGTTAATCTGCCTGTTCCAGCTAAGTGCGCTGTTTATTAAGAGATTGACCAAACTTTATAATAAAAACCCGCTCGTCTGAGCGGGTTTTTCTGTGTCATTCCGTTGGCAAGAGTGTGTCTATGGATACACTTGCAGCTTCGCTGCTTCGGTATGACGAAGGGGCACGGGTCGATATTGGATTACATGAACCAGTAGCCGACGCCGACCTTGAAGGTCATCTGCTTGCCGCCGTCCATCGATTCAATCAGGTCGCTTTCGCAATCGGGGTACATGTCGCTGAGTCCGAGCATGAAGGCTGCGTCGATGGAGAGGCGTTCCATGATAAAGAAGCCTGCCCCGAAGAGGAGCCCGAACGTGAACCCGGCCTGTTCGATTTTCTCGTTGAATTCCATGCTCGTGGTGCCAAGTCCGCCACCCATATCGATATCCTCTTCCTCGAAGGTGACCTTGGAACTGAGGTTCAGGGTGAGCTGCACGCCAGCCGCGATGTATAGCATGTCCAGAACGGTTGCGCGCATCGTGAGCGGGATTTCGAGGTCCATCTGCTTGAACACGCGCTCGGCGGCCTCGTCGCTCTGGGTGAGGGCCGCGAAGTGGAAGTTCAGCTCGGGCACGAACTGGAGGTAGTCCACCATGGGGATGCGTCCGCGGATACCCGCATCGAAGCCGAAGCCGGCCGGGGCGTCAGTCTCGTCACCCATGTTCCAGTCCTGGGCGAGTCCGTTCAAGAAACTGTAGTTGAAGTCGATGTGCGCGCCGACGCCCATCTTGGAATTGAGCGTGTTTGTTTTTTGCGGGGCGCTTGCCGTGTTTTCTGCGTAGGCATTGTCGCTTGAGTCGTATGCGGTGCGGGTGTCGGCCTGTTCGCTGGCTGCAGGGGCGGGTTCGCTGGCCGTCTGGGCGGTAGTTTCGCTCTGTGGTTCTGCGGCCTCGTTGGACTGTTCGGCAGCTTCCTCTGCGGGCTCGGCTTCCTCAGCTTCGGTTGCTGAGCTTGTCGAAGCATCGGTCTGCTCGTCTGCGGGCCAGGCGTCTTCCTGTGCGACTGCGAGCGAGGTGGCGAGGGCGCCTGCCGCGATAATCTTGGATATATTCATGGATTCCTCCGTTATTTTGCGGTAAATGTAATAATTTCGACAGAAAGTGGGAGGGTATTTGAAAAAAGTCGTTGTATCTCTTGACAAAACAGGTGCTGATTTCTATATATGAAAATATGAATACTTGTTCATATATCAAAAACAACGGTAGGAAGGCTCAAGAACAGGACGTTTCGCTCGATACGCTTTTCGAACTTTCTGAATTCTTCAAGTTCTTTGGCGATACTACGCGCATCCGCATCATTCACCTGATGCTTTCGGGCGAACTCTCCGTGAACGAGATTGCCGAAAAACTGAACCTGGAACAGTCGGTGGTGAGCCACCAGCTGCGCATCCTCCGCACGGCGAACCTGGTAAAGCCGCGTCGCGATGGCCGCAAGATGTTCTATTCGCTCGATGACGAACATATCGGGCTCATTTTCAATACGGGCCTCACGCACATTCTCCACAAGAAGGGAAAGTAGACATGGATTCCTTCGTCGATATCTTTAAGGTCTTTGTACACGAGTTTATCACGCTGTTTTCCGAGATGGCGCCGTTCCTGCTGCTCGGTTTCTTGCTTGCGGGCATTTTGCACGTGTGGGTGCCGAACCATCTGTACGTGCCCAAGATTTCCAAGTCGAATTTCAAGTCGGTTCTGTGGGCGGCCCTGTTCGGTGTGCCGCTCCCGATTTGCAGCTGCGGCGTGATTCCCACGTCGATTGCACTCCGGAAGGAGGGGGCGAGCAAGGGGGCGAGCGTGAGCTTCCTCATTTCGACGCCTGCGACGGGTGTGGATTCTATCCTCGCGACGTATTCGCTGCTCGGGCTCCCGTTTGCGATTTTGCGCCCGATAGCGGCGTTTACGACGGCGCTTTTCGGTGGCGTGCTCACGAATTTCGTTTCTCGCGGGGAAGAAGGTGCGGTGCTTGGTGAGGCTCACCCCGAAACCATCGACTTTGACGACTGCGATACCGATCATCACTGCGGTTGCGGCCACTGCGAGGAGGACGATGACCACGACCATCACGATCATTGCGGGTGCGGCGAACATGGCTGCGGTTGTGAATCGCGCGATGTGCACCGCATGTCTTTCGGCCAGAAGGTTGTGGAAACTTTCCGCTACGGGCTCGTGAACATGGTGGGCGACGTGAGCAAGTGGCTGCTCATAGGCCTCTTGCTGGGAGCCTTGATTTCGGCGTTTGTCCCGAACGAGCTCTTCCTTGCCCTGCGTGAATATCCGCTGCTCTGTATGCTTGCCGTGCTCATGCTCGCGATGCCGATGTACACGTGTGCGACGGGGTCCATTCCGCTTGCGCTTGCGCTCGTGGCGAAGGGCATTACGCCGGGTGCGGCCCTTGTGCTGCTGATGGCAGGGCCTGCGACGAGTATCGCCTCGATGCTTGTGGTGGGGAAGGCGTTTGGCAAGCGTACCTTGATTGCGTACCTGACCTCCATTGCGCTGGGCGCGCTGTTCTTTGGCTACATTGTGGATACGCTCTTCATGGACACGTTCCTTGCGGCGATGCTCCCGCATGGCTCTGCGGAATGTCACGGGCATGGTGCGCTTGGCGTGTTTGACTATGTATGTGCGGGCTTGCTCGCAGCATTCATGATTTACGCGAAGTTCGGGCACAAGGGCTGCGGCTGTGGGCACGAACATGGTGGACATTGCGGGTGCGGCCATGACCACGAAGGAAACTGCTGCCACGAGCACGAAGAGGAATGCGATGAATGCGTTCACGTGACTTACCGCGTGAACGGCATGAGCTGCAGCCACTGCAAGGCGTGTGTCGAGAAGGCGGTTCGCGTGCTGGACGGCGTGGAATTTGCCGAGGCCGATGTCTCGAAGAAGGAACTTCGCGTGGAATGGCACGACGTACACGATATCGATGAAGGTGCGCTCAGGAAGGCAGTGGAAGAAGCCGGCTTCGAGTTTGGCGGGAAGGTTTGAAGAAAAGATGCCCGGCCAAGCCGGGCATGACGAGAACCTATTTCGCGCGGAGTGACGCTTGTATTATTTCGCGCGGCTGGCGAAAATCTCGAAGTCTTCGGGAGTGGTGAGCTTGTCGTTCGCGGCGTTGCCCTTCACGATATAGACGCTCTCGCCGAAGTATTCGAGGATGCTCGCCTCGTCGGTGGGCGTGAAGTTCAGGGGCTCTGCGGCAATGCGCGCGTAGAGCTTTTTCAGTAGCGCGATGGAGGCGGCCTGCGGGGTCTGTGCCATCCAGACGGTATTGCGGTCGATGGTGGATTCGACGCGCCCGTCCTTCGCAATCTTGATGGTATCGACGGCGGGCTTTGCCACAAGGCAGCTGCCCTTGGTTAGAAGCGTTTCGCACACGTCGCGGATGATTTCCCTGCTCACGAAGGGGCGTGCCACGTCATGGACCAGAACGAATTCCGCATTGCTCGTAAGTGCGTTCACGCCGTTCTCTACGGACTGCCAGCGCTCCGCACCGCCGACGACAATCTTCATTTTGCAGGCAATAAGTTCGCCGAGCTTGCCGGAGTGTTCGCTGTTGAAAATTTCCTTTTCGAAATGATCCTTCCAGTCGGCGGGTACGGCCATCACGACTTCGGCGATTTCTTCCATCTCGAGGAATGTCTCGAGACAGTAGCGGTAGACCGGCTTGCCGCCCAGGAGCATCAGCTGCTTGGGAATGTTGCCGCCCATGCGTTTGCCAAGGCCCCCTGCGGGGAGCACTGCCGCGAATCTGCCTTTCAAGTTCTGCATGGTGGTAAAGATATAAAAAAGAGACCCCCGCCTACGCGGGGGTGACAATGAACGTGTTAATGATGGCGCTGCACTCAGGATGACAGCATCCTACGCTTCGCCGATGCGTAGCATTTTCAGGAGCGGGATTCCGGCTTCGCGGCTGTCGGCGAGGTTTATCTCGAAATCGATGCTCCAGTCGTTGAATTCTTCCTCGTCCTGCAGCATCTGCTGTATGTGCATCACGTCGCCTTCGTAGCTGACGATGGTGTGGGCGAGTGCGCGACCTTCCACATCGAGGCGGAACTTGTGATGCTCTGCCGTGTAGGCGGCCATAATCTCGGTAAGCGTGTTTTCGGTCCACGGCTTGCCTTCGCCGTCCACGAGCATCTGGCCCTCTTCCAGGTCGTCTGCGAGGCTGTCGAGAACTGCGGCAAAGTCCTGCTTCGCGAGGTTGCCCATGATCTGGAAGATGCGCTGGCGCACCATGCCGAGGAATCGTTTCTTGTCGTAGGTGATGTCGGCGGCGGCCTTGTCCGCTCCGAACGCCTTTTCTGCCTCGTCTTCTGCCGTGCCCGATTCCAGTCGCTTCTGGTAGTCCTCGGGGTGGGCCATCTTTTCCCATTCCTCCAGCAGGCTCGAGTCGGTGCGGCGTATCATGTCGCCGAGGTAGTCTTCCATCTCGTGGAGTTCGTCATTCTTGTAGCCGTCGGGCACCGTCTGGCTCAAAACCTTATATACATAGTTGAGGTGCCGGAGCAAAATCGCTTCCATGCGCTGCAGGCCGTACTGCTTCACGTAGCCGCTGAAGGTGCTGAAGTTCTCGAACATCTCGCGCACGATGCTCTTGGGTTCCACGTTCACGTCGACCCACGGGTGCTGTTCCGCAAACTCGTTGTACGTGCCGTAGATAAACTCGCGGAGCGGCTTGGGGTACTCGACCTTCTCGATTTCTTCCATGCGCTGGTTGTATTCCATGCCCTGCGCCTTGAGTTCGTCGAGCCTTGCCGTGCGGGCCTTGTTCTGCTGGATGCGCAGAATCGCCTCCGGGTTCTCTACGATGCTTTCGCACAACGTAATTACGTCGAGTGCGTATTCCGGGCTTTCGCTGTCCAGTTTCGGGAGCGTATCTACCAGGTAGAGCGAGAGCGGCTGGTTCATCGCGAAGTCGTCCTGCAGGTCCATGTTCACGCGCAGGTGGCTGTAGCCTTCGGCTACGGGCTTCACGAACTCCACGATGTTCTTTTCCACCAGGCTTCGGAAAAGCTGGAAGGAGCGGTGCTGTAACTGCTTCTTGCTCGCTGCACTCTCGTGGCAGTCCTTGATGAGCGTGCGCATCGCCTTGCAGCCGTCGGTCTCGCGGCTCAGAATGTTCAGGAGCATCCCGTGATCTACTCGGAAGCTCGAGGTGAGTGGTTCGGGCTGCGCATCAATCAGGCGTCTGTATGTGCTCTCATCAAAGGGGACGTAGCCGTGCTCGGGCGGTTTGCGCTTCTGGAACTTCTTCCCTGTCTGGCGGCTCTTCGCCTCGAGTTTCAGGTTCTCGATTACGTGCTCGGGAGCCTGCGCCACCACGTATCCGATGTTGTCGAATCCCTTGCGCCCTGCGCGGCCCGCAATCTGGTGGAAGTCGCGCGCGGTTAATATCGCGGTCTTGTCGCCGCTGTACTTGCAGAGCTGCGTGAAGAGTACCGTGCGGATGGGGACGTTCACGCCCACGCCGAGCGTGTCGGTACCGCAGATGACTTTCAGTAAGCCTTGCTGTGCGAGCTTTTCGCAGAGGATGCGGTACTTGGGCAAAAGACCTGCGTGGTGCAGGCCAATCCCTTGCTTGAGCCAGCGCTTGACATCGGGGCCGTACGGGCTAGAGAACCGCACTTCCTTGATGGCTTCGTTTATCTTGACCTTCTCTTCCTTGGTGCAGAGGTCGAGACTCATGAAGTTCTGCGCGTTGCTTGCCGCAGCCGCCTGAGTAAAGTGAACTACATATACGGGCGCCTTGCCCTCGTTCACGAGCTTCTGCACTTCGGTCGAAATTTCGGTGGTGCTGTAGCTGAAATCGAGCGGGACGGGCCTCTGCGAGGAACGGACGGTGACCGACTGCCTGCCGGTATGCTTCGTCATCTCGCATTCAAAAAATTCAGTTGCGCCGACGGTCGCGCTCATCAGGAGGAATCGAGATTGCGGGAGCGTCAAGAGCGGTATTTGCCAGGCGACTCCGCGTTCGCGGTCGGAATAGTAGTGGAATTCGTCCATCACTATATCGGTAATCGTGAGTTTCTCGCCTTCGCAGAGCGCCATGTTGCTTAAAATTTCTGCGGTGCAGCACAGGATGGGGGCGTCGCGGTTCACGGTCGCATCACCGGTAGAAAGCCCCACGTTCTCGGGCCCGAATTCCTTGCAGAGTGCCATCCACTTCTCGTTCACGAGCGCCTTGATGGGGCAGGTGTACACGCTCTTGCGGCCATGCGCGATGCTGTCGAAATGGAGCGCGAGTGCGACCATCGACTTGCCCGAACCTGTGGGCGTGTTCAGGATAACGTTCTTTCCGTCCAGAAGTTCGAGGATGGCCTCTTCCTGCGCGGGGTAGAGCGTTGTCCCGCTGGACTGCGCCCATTCCATGAATGCTTCCAGGATGTCCTCGGAAGCGGGCGCAGAGAGGCCTCCTGCCGGGTTTGCGGTGAATCTTGCAATGAAATCCTTGAGTGTGGCCTTGTTTTGCTCTGCCATAATGCGCAAAGATAGTTCTTTTGTCCCGACTGTAATTTTAAGATTTCTATTATTTTGAAAAAATAAAAGGAACCTAGCATGAAAGGAATCGTTCTCGCCGGGGGCTCCGGCACAAGGCTCTACCCGCTGACCATGGTCACCAGCAAGCAGCTCTTGCCGGTCTACGACAAGCCCATGATCTACTACCCCCTTTCGACCTTGATGCTCGCGGGCATCCGCGAAATCCTCATCATCTCGACGCCGACGGACTTGCCGAACTTTGAACGCCTTCTGGGCGACGGTTCCGCGATGGGCCTCAAGCTCAGTTACAAGGTGCAGCCGAGCCCTGATGGCCTGGCACAGGCGTTTATCCTGGGCGAGGAATTTATCGGTAACGACTGCTGCGCGATGGTGCTGGGCGACAACATCTTCTACGGCAACGGCTTCAGCCCGCTTTTGAAGGCCGCGGTGAAGAACGCCGAGGAGAACGGCCGCGCGAGCGTGTTCGGTTATTACGTGGAAGACCCGGAACGTTTTGGCGTGGTGGAATTCGACGACAACGGCAAGGTGATTTCTGTGGAAGAGAAGCCGAAGGAACCCAAGAGCAACTACGCGATTACGGGTCTCTACTTCTACGACAACCGCGTGAGCGGATTTGCGAAGGCCCAGAAGCCGAGCGCCCGCGGGGAACTCGAGATTACCGACTTGAACAAGACGTACCTCGACAGGGGAGAACTTGACGTGAAACTCCTGGGCCGTGGCTTTGCCTGGCTCGATACCGGCACGATGGACAGCCTGATTGAAGCGGGCGAGTTCGTGAAGATGATCGAGAACCGCCAGGGCATCCAGATTTCCGCAGTGGAAGAGATTGCCTACGTGAACGGCTGGATCAGCAAAGAAAAACTGCTCGAGTCTGCCGCCAAGTACGGGAAATCCCCCTACGGTCAGCACCTGCGCAAGGTCGCCGAAGGGAAAATTAGGTATTAGGAGTAGCAATATGAAAAAGAAATTTGGCTTGATTCTTGTTGCGGTTGCGATGTGCGCGTTTACCGCCTGCAGCCAGGAAAGCGCTCAGTCCAAGACGGGCGAGAAGGGCGCGCAGCCCGAGGCGGCGGCCCCGCAGGCATCTTCGAAATCGCTTGTCGTTTATTACTCGCAGACGGGTGCCACCAAGAAACTCGCGGAAATTTTCCAGAAGGCAAAGAACGCGGACGTGTTCGAGATTGCGACGGTGACGCCGTACCCCTCGACATACGACAGCACGATAGCCGCAGTGGGCGCCCAGCGTGAAAGCAAACAGTGGCCCGCACTCGTGAACGCAAAGGCCGACCTTGCGAAATACGATACGGTGTATCTCGGATACCCGATCATGTTCGGGAGTTTCGCCCCGCCGGTCTATACCTTCCTCGACTCGAACGACCTTTCGGGCAAGGTGGTGGTGCCGTTCTGTACCTACGGGAGCGGCGGCCGCAAGGCATCTGCCGCAGAACTCAAGACGCTCGAGCCGAACGCGAACGTGACGCTTGCCTACGGGATTTCGAACAAGCGAATAACCGCGGAAAACGGTGCGGAAGTTGCTGCTAAGGAAGTCGAAGGTTTCTTCGCGGACCTTGCTACCGGCAAGACGGACGAGATGCTCATGGGCGGCTTTACCGACCAGAGGGCGCTTACTGCGGAAGATTCTGCGGTGTTTGCCGTCGCGACGAAGGATTACGCCTACTTGAAACTTGCTCCGTTGAGCGTTGCCACGCAGGTCGTCGCGGGTACGAACTACCTGTTCGTGTGCACGACAAGCGGGTTCAACCGCCCGCCGACCGAGACGATGGTGAAAATATTCAAGCCGCTCCCGGGCCGTGGCGAACCTGAACTCATCGTCATGGAAAAGTAGCCGACGCTATCGCTTGACGTAACTAAAAAAAATTAAGAACTAGGATTTAGATTCCTAGCTCTTTTTTTTTAATAAATTAGGTCGAAACAAGAAACGAGCAGAGTGAGGTCCTTACCTAAGTTTTGTTACGGAAACAAGTTTCCGACAAAACTTGGTAACGACATCCTTCGACGAACGGTTGGACAAGCCAACCTCCAGCGCTGAAGCGCAGAGTCTCAGTAGCCGCAGGACCGAAACTATGCGAAGTTTATTGCGAGACCCGCGCAGCTAGTTCTTCGGGCGTGCGCGCAAGAATATCCCAGTCGCCGCGCTTGATTATCTTGTATGCATAACCCTGTTCGGTGAGGAACAGTTGGCGGTTCATGGCGAATTCCTGTTCCTTGGAATCCTGCGTTACGATGCTGTAGAAGTGCGCCGCACCGCCGTCGCTCTTGGGGCGCAACACGCGGCCCAGTCGCTGGGCTTCTTCCTGGCGGCTTCCGAACGTTCCCGAAACCTGGATGAGCACGTTCGCGTCGGGCAGGTCGATGGCGAAGTTGCCGACCTTTGAGACCATCAGGTTCTTCTGGCTACCGTCGCGGAAGGCGGCGTACAGGCGTTCGCGTTCCTTGTTCGGAGTCTTGCCTGTGATGAGCGGGATCTGCAGGTCTTCGGAGAGGGCCTCGAGCTGGTCGATGTACTGGCCGATAATCAGCACGCGGTCGTCGGGCTTGTCGAAATGCTTGAGCAGGCGCTCCACGATGTCCGTCTTTTCGGGGTTCGTCGAGGCGAGCGTAATCTTCTCGCGGATGGGCGCGAGGGCGTATTTCATCTTGAGTTCCGCTTCCATCGGGATACGAATCTCGTTACAGTCGGCAGTGGCAATCCAGCCCTGCGCTTCCAGGATGCGCCACGGGATGTCGTACTTCTTGGGGCCGATAAGGCTGAAGACCTCCGTTTCCTTGTGGTCTTCGCGCACGAGCGTCGCTGTAAGGCCAAGACGGCGGGTCGCCTGCATTTCGGTACTCAGGCGGAACACCGGGGCGGGGAGCAGGTGCACCTCGTCGTAAATCATGAGGCCCCACTTCTGCTGGCTGAACAGCGGGAAGTTTGCGAGTTCCTTTTTCACTTCCTCGTCGCTCATTTCGAGTTCTTCGGTTGCGTTCGCGTTCTCGTCCTTCTTGACGCGCTTCCTCTGGGTCAGAATCTGGTAGGTCGCGACGGTTACCGGGCCGATTTCCTTGACTTCGCCGGAGTATTCCTTTACCATGTCTATGGTGAGGTCAGTCTTGTCGCAGATTTCGCGGATCCACTGGCGGCTTGCCGAAATGTTCGGTGTCAGGATGAGGGTTTTAGTTTGTACCAAAGCCATCGTGGCAAGGCCAATCACCGTCTTGCCCGAACCGCAAGGCAGCACGATTACGCCCGAACCGCCTTTCTCGGAACCGCTCGCATAGAAAATCTGTGCAGCTTCTTTCTGGTAGTCACGGAGGTTGAATTCCTTTCCGCCGAGGGTAGTCTTGCGCAGGTGGATGGGGAGCGGGTCGCCCACGGTGTAACCCGCGAGGTCCTCGACCGGGAATCCGGCGTTGGTGAGCGCCATCTTGATGTGGCCGCGGCGTTCGCCGTCCATAATGGCGTGCGTGTCGTCGATGAATTCCTTCACGTACTCGGCGACTTCGGGCAACTTGCAGATTTCGACGAACATGATCTTGTCGTCGGATTCCATGATGAGGTTGCCGCAATCGTCCATCTTGAGGCGCAGCAGGCCGTAGCGGGCCATGTAGTCCTCGATTTCGGTAATGACGCTTTGCGGGATGGGGTAGCGGCTCTGGCTTTCGAGGCGTTCCAGCACGTCGGGTGCGCGGAGTCCGGTCGCTGCGGCGTTCCAAAGGCTCAGGTGCGATATCTTGTATGTATGCAGGTGCTCGGGGCTCTTGACCAGTTCGGTGAAGGGAGCAATCGCGTCTCGTGCCGCTTCGTAGGAGGGGGAATCGACCTCGACCATGATTTCGAGGTTGCTCTGAACAATAATGGCGCCATTCGGATTCATAGGGCGCCAAATATAGTAAAAAAAGCGTTTTTTGGTTAGGGGGCGACCCGCGCGCGGACCATCACGGATAAAAGAAAAACCCCGGTTCCTTGCGGGAATCGGGGCTTTCGAGCCACCCAGCAGATTTGAACTGCCGACCTGCTGATTACGAATCAGCTGCTCTACCAGCTGAGCTAGAGTGGCATAGCGGGGTCAAAAATAGCAAAAGGGCGTTTTTTTGTCAAGATGGGGGGCCTTCAGTTGGCAAAGTCGGCGAGTTTTTCTATGTTTGGCTTACGAAATTTCAAAATGGAAGTCGAAAATGGCTAACGAATCTAACCAGAATAATTCTGAAATCAAGGAATTTTTTGTCCAGCACGGTACCAAGGTGCTCGTTGGGCTTGTCATTTTGCTCGTGGTTGTCGCGGGTATCGTCCAGTTCAGGGACAGCCGCAAGGCTGCCGCCATCGAACAGACCGAGCTCCTGGGCAAGGGGTACACCTACCTCTATGTGAACGACAAGGATAACGCCCTCGCCGAATTCGAGGCCCGTATCCAGGCCGGCGACGTGAAGGGACTCTCCCTTGCGAAGGCCGCTCTCTTTGCCGGCAACATCAAGTACGAGAAGGCCGACTACGACGGTGCTATCGCGCTGTTCCAGAAGTCCATCGACAATGCGGGCGATGTCGCGCTCGTGCGTTCGGCCGCCATCCACGGTCTGGCCGCCGCCAAGATGGAAAAGGGTGACCTTTCCGCTGCCGCAAAACTGCTCGAAGACTTCGTTAGCGAATTCGGCAAGCGTACGGGCGACAAGGAAGACCGTTTCCAGAAGGAAGAACCGCTCGACGAAACTCCGCTCGTTCCGGATGCCATGTGGAAGCTCGTTCTGCTCCACAACGAACTCGGCTCCAAGAACAAGGCGAAGAACGTTGCCGAACGTATCATCGAGGTCTACGGCGACAATACGCAGTACGCCGACAAGGCCAAGAAGTTCCTCGCGAGCATCTAGGATTTAACGGATTCGCGGGCTAGGCGAGTGCGAACTTCCAGCCGATAGCGAAAATCGCGAAATAGATAGCGACCCACACGAGATCAACCAGTTTGGTAGGCGTTCCCCAGCGGAGCGCCTTCTTTTTTGGGATGAACCCGCAGAAGAGCCCTGCGATAAACCCGTAGGCATGGCCGAGAATGTCGGCGTTTTCGCCAAGCCCGAGGAATACGGCGAGCGAGGCGGCGCCGCACAGCGGTGCGAAGCGACGGAGCTGGCCGTGCGTCTCCCTGGGCATGAGCCTGAATTCGATTACGGCAAGCGCCCCGATGGCGGCGAACACGAACGTGGAGAACCCGAGGGAACGGAAGTCCGTCTGCACGGTGAGGACGGTGCAGAAGTTCGCGAGCGCGCTTGCGACGGCAAGGAAGGGCGCCATACGGGCGAGCGGCGTGCGGTACGACAAGAGGGTGAGGACGATATAGCCCGATAGCAGGTTGCTTGCAATGTGGCGGGCGTCGCCGTGCAGTGTAAGGGCGGTGATGGTTCGCCACCACTGCCCGTGCATTACCTTGTCGGCATCGGAAAGGCCGAGGCTATGCATGCGGGCGACCTTGCCCGAAAAGTCGAGAAGCGTGCAGACCACGGGCACGAGTAGCACCCACGCGGGTTGCAGGCTCAGGCTGAGCGGCAGGGGCGGGTTTTCTTCCCTCGGGGGATTTTCCTTGCGGTAGAGCTCCAGCTGGTGCAATGCCTGCGGTTCGTGTTCCGGCTTGACAAAAATCTCGAACGGCCCTTCGGGGCTGCGTTCCAACCGGTGGACAATGCCCTGCGACAGCAGTACCAGGCTGTAGTCACGAATTTGTCTGTAAGTGCCCTCTGCGATGCGGGAGGATTCCTCGGGAACTTCCTCGGCGGGGGTGTCTACGGGCTTTTCGTTTTCGCTCGGTACTAGGTCCGCGCGATGCGGGGCCGAAGGGACTCGCATGTAGCGTGGGCGTAGGGGTGACATCAGGCGGGGCATGTTTTCAATATAGCAAATTGCCTTGTCGTGGAACTGTTGCGTGTTTTATTGCTTTGGCGGGGCCGCCGTGAGTCAGGGAACCGCCTTTTCGCTGTATAGGAGCGAGCACAGGAAAAGCCCTGTCGAGAATTCAAATCCTTCTAAATCGCCCTCCGTTTCAAGGCAGTCGGGCAGGTTGTAGAAAACGGTGCCTCCCGCGATTAGACTCTCGTCTATGAAGGTAAGGCCCATTATTCCCTTGTACTGCAGCGCTTCCCTCCGGATTCGGAGCGTGTTGGGGCATAGGCTGTCTGCAGGAGCGTTGAAGATGAACTTTTCCGATTCCCCGAAGTAAAGACAGTTCGTTGAACCGTCCTCCTGGGGCATGTCCATTTCCATGATGCCGTCAATACAGTTACCGCAGTCGTCACAACCGTCGAGAAGGGCTACGCAAACAATCAGGAATGCGGCTGCTGCAATTTTGCCGAAGGTGGGTCTTGCCATAAAATTTCCCTATATCTTACTATGATATCGTAGATAAAGGGAGTTTTGTCAAGTAAAAAGTTACCTGATGGCCATTGCTGTTTCGATGTGTTTTTTGGGGACGCCGATTGAGCGGAAGTATTCCGCAATCTTCTTGTCTCGGGCAGCGAATTTTCTTTTCGCGCGAGCTTCGCCTTTTGCCTCGCCTTCCTCGTATCCTTCGCGGCGGGCATAACTCATGCACGCATTGAATTCATCCTTGTCGATCATACCTGTCGCGACCTCCGT